>DLUO01000040.1:3934-9733 GCA_003444595.1 Bacillota bacterium | reverse complement strand
AGATGTGTATAAGAGACAGGGTCGGAGAGGTATAATGATTGTTAAAAAAGAATGCAAATAAAGGAGATTGAAAAAATGGATAAAGTAAATCTTACACAAAAGTTTAGTTTAATCAATGACCACTGGAGCCCTAAAATCGTAGGAGAATTAAATGAATCATATGTAAAGGTTGTAAAATTAAAAGGTGAATTTGTTTGGCACCATCACGAAAAAGAAGATGAAATGTTTTTTGTCATTAAAGGAAAGTTAATTATTCGGTTTAAAGATAGGGATATAAAAATTGAAGAAGGTGAATTTTTGATTATTCCCAAAGGAGTTGAACATTTGCCGGTTGCAGAAGAAGAGGTTTGTGTAATGTTGATAGAACCAAAATCAACATTAAATACCGGAAACATTAAAGATGAAAGAACGGTTGAAAATCTTGATCGAATATAAATTAAGAATTAAATAAGTAGGACAGATATTGTAAGTAGTCGCCATCCAGAGCGACCTCAATATCATAATGGAGGATTGATCTGCTACAAGTTGCGTTTTTTCTTAGAAAACAGGCATATTATACAGCCTATAACCAGACCAATAATTATCGAAATGAACAGCAGTAAAATCTGGGGCATAGTAATTTCCCAGAAAAACAAGTTTAACGTTACAGGCCCGGTATTCTGGACAAGGATAATCAGCAGCAGAACAGCTATTACAATAATAATCCAAAATTTTGCTTTCATTAATTCTCCTCCCAATTTTTTAGGTAGCGTTTTAGGGTAGCGGTCAATTTAGCTTTCTCTTTCTGTTAGTATAAAGAGTTAATTCGAGTATGCAATACATTTCAATCATATTATTAATAATTCAACAAAAAGACTCTGCTTCCTCTAGAAAATTAGGTTTTCCATGTCTCCGGAGTGATACATTTAACGCAAAAATATGGAAGGGAAAAAGGCATCTAAAGCCCGGCATGGATAAATTTATCTGCCCGGGCCACTTAATAATATAAATTGACAAATAGAAAGTTGGCATGTTAGAATAAATCCTATAAAGTCCATAAAATTACTAGGCTAAGTTAATAAGTTATACCTATGGAGGCGATAATATGCCTAAAATTGTTGCAAATTTAACTGATTTGATCGGAAACACTCCTCTGCTCGAACTAAGTAATTATAATAAAGTTAACGAATTGGAAGCTGCTGTAATTGCCAAGCTGGAGTATTTTAACCCGGCCGGTAGCGTCAAGGATCGAGTTGCTCTTGCGATGATTAATTCTGCTGAAGAAGAAGGGTTAATCAAGCAGGATACTGTAATAATTGAACCCACGAGCGGCAATACAGGTATCGGTTTGGCCTTCGCAGCTGCAGCTAAAGGATATCGGCTGATTTTGACGATGCCTGATACCATGAGCATCGAGAGAAGAAAGCTGCTGAAAGCATTAGGCGCTGAGCTTGTTTTGACTCCAGGTGCTGAAGGGATGAGAGGGGCGATCAAAAAAGCTAAAGAGCTGGCCGGGCAATATGATCACGCTTATATTCCCAACCAGTTTACAAACAAAGCCAATCCTGAAATTCACCGGAAGACGACTGCAGAAGAAATCTGGCGGGATACCGATGGTAAAGTAGATATTTTTGTGTGCGGAGTTGGCACCGGCGGTACAATTACAGGTGTAGGTGAAATATTAAAACAAAGAAAACCGGATATACAAATTGTGGCGGTTGAGCCCTTTGATTCGCCGGTACTTTCCGGCGGCAAGCCTGGTCCTCATGAAATTCAGGGGATAGGTGCCGGTTTCATCCCTGATATATTAAATCTATCAATTATCGATGAAATCTATACAGTTAAAACAGAGGAAGCCTATGAAACGGTCCGCCAGTTATCCAAAACAGAAGGCCTATTGGTCGGCATTTCATCCGGTGCGGCTGCCTTTGCTGCGACCCAGTTAGCAAAAAGGACAGAAAACAGAGGCAAAACCATCGTGGTATTATTACCGGATAATGGCGAGCGCTATCTCTCCACTCCTTTATTTGAGTAATTGTTTCCGGGTATTTGAATTGTTAGCCGGGCACTCAGTATAGAAATATTTCATTATGGGGAGATTCATATGCACCGAAGAAAATTTGGATTCGATACTTTACAGGTTCATGCCGGGCAGGAAGTCGATCCCACAACAGGCAGCAGGGCAGTTCCAATTTATCAGACGACTTCCTATGTATTTAAAAACGCAGAACATGCAGCCAATCTTTTTGCGCTGAGAGAACCCGGCAATATATATACCCGGATTATGAACCCGACAACTGATGTCTTTGAAAAACGCATGGCAGCACTGG
Source organism: Bacillota bacterium (assembly GCA_003444595.1). Lineage (GTDB taxonomy): Bacteria > Bacillota > Dethiobacteria > DTU022 > UBA8154 > UBA9862. The sequence goes on along the minus strand of DLUO01000040.1, from coordinate 7,424 downwards.
AAGGTGGAGTAGGAGCCCTGGCTGTAGCTTCGGGTTCAGCGGCAATTACCTATGCCATATTAAACATTGCCGGAGCAGGTGATGAAATTGTCTCCGCCGGCACACTATATGGCGGGACTTTCAATCTTTTTTCGTTTACCCTGCCGCGCCTGGGAATAAAAACAGTTTTCGTTAACCCGGATGATCCGGAAAACTTTCGTAAGGCTATTACTGACAAAACCAAGGCTTTATACCTTGAAGTCATCGGGAATCCCGGTATCAACTTAATTGATATCGAAGCTGTAGCCGGTATTGCCCATGATAGCGGTATCCCCCTGATTGTCGACAATACCTTTGGCACCCCGTATTTAATTAGACCAATTGAGTTTGGTGCTGATATAGTGGTACACTCAGCAACAAAATTTATCGGTGGTCATGGAACATCAATCGGCGGGGTAATAATTGACTCCGGCAAATTTGACTGGGTTTCCAGCGGCCGTTTTCCCGGTCTAACAGAACCTGATACAAGTTATAACGGCATTGTTTACGTTAAGGAGGCCGGCCCGGCAGCCTATATTACCAAAACCCGGGTTCAATTATTACGTGATACCGGGGCAGCCCTGAGCCCCTTTAACGCATTCCTCTTCCTGCAAGGATTAGAAACCCTCTCCTTAAGAGTGGAGCGGCACGTTTCCAATAGCCGGAAGATAGCCGAGTTTTTGCATCAGCACCCCTTGGTAAACTGGGTCAATTACCCCGGCTTGCCGGGCAATAAATACTATGATTTGGCCCAAAAGTATTTTCCCAAAGGAGCAGGCTCCATCTTCACTTTCGGCATCAAAGGAAGCGTAGAAGAAGGTAAAAAATTTATTGACAATCTTAAGATCTTCTCCTTGCTGGCCAACGTTGCAGATGCAAAGTCACTGGTTATTCACCCGGCCAGCACTACCCATGCTCAATTAAGCGCGGAGGAGCAGAAACTGGCGGGGTTGTCACCTGACCTGATACGTCTTTCCATTGGTATCGAAGATGTAAACGATTTGATCTGGGATCTTGACCAAGCTCTCCGTAAAGCAGTAAAAAACCGCTAAAATGTTTTTATTTGTTTTGTAATTGCAGGTTGGAACTAGTTGACAATTGATTGATGATAGGCTACAATATCCATAGGAATTATGTTGTTACTTTTAAATGCTGAACTTGGCCGGCAATAAGAGTTTAAAAAAAATTTAAGGGAGGAAGATATGGCTGGGAAAGTACTGGCAGTTAATGTTTCTGAAAGGCGCGGCGAGATAAAGCAGAATATAAATGATGCTTTTCTCAAGGAAAATTATGGGCTTGCCAAAGATGCACATAGTGGAGACTGGCACCGTCAGGTCAGTCTTCTGTCGCTTTCCAGTTATGAAAAAATGCAGGCCATGGGAGCAGTTGGACTTGATTATGGTGTATTTGCTGAAAATATAACGGTATCTGGACTTGAGGTAGCCGAACTCCCGCTGAAAACTCGTTTGCGAGTCGGGGAAGCAATCCTGGAAGTTACGCAAATTGGCAAGAAATGTGATAACCATGGTTGCGCTATAAAAAGACAGGTTGGTACATGTTTGATGCCCATTGAAGGAGTTTTTGCCAGAGTTCTGAGTTCCGGTTGGGTTAGAGTCGGTGATCAGGCAGAAATATTGACAGAAGGAAGGTAACCGCCTTATGGCTGACACAAAAAAATACAACCAGCAGAAGGTAACCACGTACTGTGCAGGCCGTCATGCTATTTCTGAAGTTTCTGTGGTGCTGGAGAAACCATTAACTCTTTTCCTTAATCAACAGGAATTAACAACTATGATCTGTTCACCCGGGGCATACGAAGAACTGTGTGTAGGTTTTTTGATAAGTGAAGGTATTGTACAGGAACGATCCGATATTAGTTCGATTTCCTGTCAGGAAGAGGAAGGCCTGGTTTGGATAGTAACCAGTAAGCCAATACCTCAAGTCAATAATTTTTTACGGCGGCAGTTGACCAGTTGCTGTGGGAAAAGCCGGACGGGTTTATACTTCATCAATGATTCCAGCCAGTTGGAGGCAGTTCAGTCAGATACCGTATTTAGCGCTGAACAGTTGCTTGGGTTTATTAGGGAACTGGAAAACAAATCGGATACCTTTCAACGAACCGGCGGTGTTCATGAAGCAGGCCTGGCTGATCATTCCGGGTTGTTATATATGTATGAAGACATCGGACGTCATAATGCTGTTGATAAAGTATTTGGAAAAGCTTTTTTAGAAGAGATAAATATGACTGATAAATGTCTAATACTAAGCGGCCGGATTGCCTCCGAGATATTAATCAAAGCCCTCCGTAATAAGGTTTCTTTTATTTTATCACGTTCAGCTCCTACAAAATTAACGATAGAATTAGCAGAGGAATTCAATATTACCCTGGTCGGCTTTGCTCGCGGAGACCGCTTTAACATTTACAGCCATCCGGAAAGAGTAATGATGTAATTCAGTGAAATTTAAACACGGTTAAAAGGGGGGATGAATACCGTGATGAAGTTATCAACCAAAGGCAGGTATGGATTGAGAGCAATGATAGATCTGGCTGCTAATGCAAAAGAAGGCCCCAGCACAATTCATGCCATTGCAGAAAGGCAGGAGATATCTGAGCGCTATCTGGAACAGTTGCTGATCCCCTTGAAACAATCCGGACTGGTTAAAAGCGTTCGTGGTTCACAGGGGGGTTACATGTTAGGACGTGATCCGCAGGATATATCAGTGGGAGATATCATCCGTGTCCTGGAAGGGCCTGTGTCGCCGGTTGATTGTGTAAGTGAGCAAAATCCGGACGAATGTAAAAGAGCCGATACATGTGTTACACGGACAATTTGGACCAAAGTCCGCGATTGCATCGCAGATGTACTGGATTCATATTCTTTAATGGATTTAGTAAATGAAGCGCGTCATATGTCTGGAGACAAAGCAGTTACCCCGGATATAGATCCCCAATAAGGCAAAATTTTTTCTGATGCAAAGATAATCACATAGATAATCAAACAGTATGGATGAGCTTAAAGTGAAGCCTGTTTACATGGATTCCAGGGCAACTGCCCCGGTTAATCCTCAAGCCTTTTAATGAACCCAAACCCTACTTTACCGATAGCCATGGTAATGTATCCAGGTGTAAGAACAAGCTTTATAGGCTGCACTTAGAGTTGAAAGCGGTTTGGTATTCATAATACATGCCAACAACGAAAAGGGTTGGCTACAATCCACCATGAAGCCGGCTCAAGTAAAATAAACAATTATTGCCGTAACACTAAAAAGATTAAAGAGGTAAGCACATGCCTATTAATATACCGAATGACCTACCTGCATCTGAGATTTTAAACAATGAAAACATTTTCATTATGCATGAAGACCGGGCAACCAGCCAGGATATTCGTCCACTGCGCATCGTGATTTTTAATCTGATGCCGGAAAAAATAGTGACTGAAACGCAACTCCTGCGCTTGCTTGGAAATTCTCC
>DLUO01000040.1:3376-3819 GCA_003444595.1 Bacillota bacterium | reverse complement strand
CTGGATTTTGAAGAGATAAATTACTGGGAAGAATTAAAGAAAGTTATGGATTGGAGCCTTAGTCACGTATACTCCACCTTGTATCTTTGCATGGCTGCCCAGGCAGGATTATATCATCATTTTTGCATTCCCAAGTATCCTCTTGGCAAGAAAATGTTTGGTGTTTTTTCACATATCGTAAATAAAAAGAATTCCCGGTTATTGCGTGGTTTTGATGACGAGTTCCTGGTTCCGCATTCAAGGCATACCGAGGTGCGTAAAGAGGATATTGAGAAAGTTTCCGAGCTGGAAATACTTTCAGAGTCTCCGGAAGCCGGTGTATACATTGTAGCAACCCGGGACGGCCGGCAAATTTTCGTAACCGGGCATCCGGAATATGATCCGCTTACCTTAAAAAATGAATATATCCGAGATAAAAATCGGGGCCTGGAAATCGAGATACC
>DLUO01000040.1:0-3144 GCA_003444595.1 Bacillota bacterium | reverse complement strand
AAGGTGATAAGCATGAGTGGATTGAGTCCCAAACAGCTCGGCAGACTGGTAAATGATATTGTTACCGGCTATCGAAAGAATCAGCCCGATATATCTTTTGGCTCTGTTTCAGTACCTAAAAGGGAAGTAATTATTAAAGTTATTTTTATGTTAAGGGAATTGCTTTTCCCGGAATATTTTGGCCAGCGGCATCTTATCGGCACAACCATTGAATATCACATCGGGGCTCTGCTGATTAAGATTCATGAAATATTGCATGAGCAAATCTCATGTGCTCTCCAGCACAGGGCAGTGGATGATTATGCAGATACAGATGGCATTGCCAATAAAGCCGATGAAATTATTTATACTTTTTTAAGCAAAATACCTGAACTTCGTGAAACAATTACCCTTGACGTAGAAGCTGCCTTTGCCGGAGATCCTGCAGCTGCAGACAAATATGAAATAGTATTTTCTTACCCGGGTGTTTTTGCCGTTTTTGTCTATCGCTTGGCCCACGAGTTGTGGTTGCTCTCTGTTCCGTTAATCCCCAGAATTATGACTGAATACGCCCACAGCGTTACCGGTATTGATATTCATCCGGGTGCAACCATCGGCAAGTATTTCTTTATTGATCACGGTACCGGAGTTGTTATCGGTGAAACCACCGTTATCGGGAATAATGTAAAAATCTATCAAGGTGTAACTCTGGGTGCCCTATCCACACGCGAAGGCCAGAATCTGCGCGGGGTAAAACGCCATCCAACTATTGAAGATGATGTAACCATTTATTCTGGAACATCTATTCTGGGCGGGGAGACTGTAATCGGTAAGGGGGTAGTCATCGGTAGTAATGTCTTCTTAACTAAATCAGTCCCGCCCGGTACGAAAGTCATTAATAAAACTCCGGATTTAATTTTTAAGGGCCGGGCAGCATGGGAGCCTGACAGTCAATGTCTGAAAGTAAATATGTAAATATACGGCGGTGATTTTTTGTGTGAGGGTGATATGTAGGGGATGATAATGGATGATAGTAAGATTTTAACTATAATGCAGGAGGTAATAATATTTGAAAAAAAATCATTTTGGAGGTTTAGGAAAATGTTATGGATTAAAAGATGTTCCGTGATACTGCTCATTGCAGCACTGGTCGTTGCCGGAGGTTGCGCACCGGCAAAGGAAAGCGCGGTGCCGGAGGGTGAGCCGGTTGAAAAAACGGCTGAGGAACAGGGTTCCGGAAACTTAAGTTTTGACCAACCATACGAGCTTTTATGGGGTACAATGGCCGCGGGATCGCCGTGGCAAGTTCTTGGGACAGCGTTTTTAGAGGATATTAAGAAAAATCTTCCCAATGTTACCGGGTCCATTTTACCTACAAATGCTACTGCAAATTTGCTTGGTGTGCAGACAGGTGAATTCAATATAGGTTTTTCTCTTAGCGATAGAACAGCCGAAGCCTGGGATGGCCAAGGAGTTTTTGAAAAAGAAGGGAAACTCCAGGATATAAGATGCTTGTTTTGTATTTATCCTCATTCCAGTCAATCTTTAGTGTGGGCTGACTCACCGATAAAAACATACGAGGATTTAGTGGGCAAGAGAATTACGACCGGCCCCAGGGGTTCATCTACTGAACAACTTTCCAGGCTCTTTTTTGAACTAATGGGTTATGACCCTGATAAAAATTTCCATATAGAATACGTATCTTATTCCGACGCAATTGAGCTTATGAAAGACGGGCATTTGGATGCCTGGGTAATGATGACCGCACCTATTCCTTCCCCTTATTATATAGAATTAAGCAGTGTAAAGCCGATCAGATTGCTGGATATGCCTGAGAACATAGTCCAAGAAATGTCAAAATTAAAGGGAGTGGATCCCTATATTTTGCCGGGAGGGGTTTATGAAAATGTTGATTATCCAACAAATGCCATAAGAACCAGAATGCACGCTGTTGTTCATAAGGATTTTCCGGAACAGCTGGCTTACGATATTGTTAAAATAATCGCCGAAAACTTTGACCGTTATGAAGAGCTGGTTTCCGCCATGAAGATGACCACAGTAGAAGAAATGGCCGCTGATGTAGGAATTCCATATCATCCGGGAGCTTTAAAATATTATGAAGAACAGGGGTGGGCAGAACAATGAATGTGTGGAACCCTGTTTTAGAGACAATGCCCCCGGAAGATCTCCGGCGCTATCAATTGATTAAATTCAAGGAACAGTGTATTTATGCTTTTAAAAACAGCCCTTATTACATGCGAAAATTTACTGAAGCGGGGCTTAAGCTCAAAGACCTGGAAAATATTAAGACAATGGACGATGTCTTGAAGATTCCTATTTCCTCCAAAAAAGAATTTGCCGCTGCCCAGGAAGGCAAAGAACCTTTCCCCTATGGAGAACTGCTGGCAGTTCCCATTGAACGAATAAGCGAATATCACCAGACCAGCGGTACGACAGGTACGCCCCTGCGGTGGGGAGATACCTGGGCTGATTGGGAATGGTATGCAGATATATGGGCGACAATCCTGTATTCACGGGGCCTGAGGGCAAAGGATCGCCTCTACATTGCCTTTCCCTACCATATATATATTGCATTTTGGGGAGGGCATTATGGAGCTGAAAAGATCGGCGCTGAAGTGATACCGGGAGGCTCCACGGGCACAGAGGAAAGAATCCGGGAAATAGTGGAGCTACGTTGCACCGCATTGATGTGCACGCCTTCTTATGCGCTGCACATGGTCAATATCGCCAAACAGATGGATATTGATCTGCGAAAAACTGCGGTAAGCAAACTTTTTTGTACAGGAGAGCCGGGTGCTTCTATTATCTCCACCAAACAGAGAATCGAAGAGGCCTGGGGGGCTAAAGTGTTCGACCATGTGGGAGCCACCGAGGCTCCCCTCTGGTCTTTTCAATGTGAAGAACAGCGCGGCTTGCATCTCAATGAAGCCCATTACCTGGTTGAAATTTTGAACCCGGAAACACTGACACCCGTTGCTGAAGGGGAAACAGGCACTGTTGTCGTTACCAATTTCGCCCGGAAAGGTATGCGGGCTATTTGATACGACCTTAAAGATCTTATTAAAATAACTTCCGAAAGCTGTCCTAGCGGCAGGACTTTGCCAATAACCGAAGTCGGAGTTGCCGGAAAAGGCGATGAACGTT
>DLUO01000091.1 GCA_003444595.1 Bacillota bacterium | reverse complement strand
AGATGTGTATAAGAGACAGGAAGAGATCTGGGGCGATGATTACAGCGGCGATGTCAGGACCGTTGATGTGCACATAAGGCATTTGCGCGAAAAAATAGAAGAATTTCCAGCAGAGCCGAACATAATCCTTACCGTGTGGGGTGCGGGATATAAATTTAGAGAGGAATAAAGGTCCAATAATGTTTAACAGCATTCGCCTGCGTATGGCAGTAACATACCTACTGCTCATTGCCGCGGTTATGTTAGCTACAGGGCTTATCCTTCTAAATATGCTGGAAAAATACTACCTCTCTTCGGCAGAAGAAAATCTGGAGCGGACCGGCAGACTGACAGCCGAGTTTATCGCCTCTTATCTCGGCGATGGCGCTGATACCGTCCTTTTAAGCAACGTAGCCGAAAATTTCAGCCGGCAGATTAACGCCAGGATTGTCATTGTCAGCCCGCAGAAGACCGTCGTGGGAGATTCGCTGCGCGTCGGAGGACTTTTGGGCACGGTGATGGAGCGAAAGGAAGTCCAGGAGGCCCTGGAGGGAGGCACCGGGCGCAGTATTCAGTACAGCCGCCTGTCGGACCAGTGGGTCCTGCAGGTTTGTATACCGGTGGAGAAAGGCGATACCTCTCTGGGAGCAGTCTTTCTGTCATCTTCCCTCAAACCGGTCTACCAGACCCTTACGGCGGTGCGGCGCTTTCTTCTTACCTCCACGCTGGTTTCCATGGTTTTTGCAGGCGGCCTGGTTGTTCTCTTCGCCCATCATCTCACGGCACCCATAAAAGAGCTTACGGCCGCTGCGCAGCAAATGGCCGAAGGCAAGCTGGACCAGAGGATACCTATCAACTCCGCTGATGAAATCGGGAGGCTGGCCCAGCAGTTTAATATCATGGCCGCCAGGGTAAAGGAGATGAATCAGCGTTTAACCCGCTTCGTAGGCGATGTATCTCATGAACTGAGAACCCCGCTGGCTTCTATCCATGTGTGCTTGCAGTCCCTGCAGAACTACGAGCTGAGCGCCGAGGAGCGGCAAGAGTTCCTGGAGGATATAAACCATGAAACGCAGCGCCTGATCTATCTCGTGGAAGATCTTCTCGAGCTCACAAGGAGGCAGGAGATATCTGATAAAAGGGAAGTTTTATCACTAAAGGCCCTCCTGGAGGAGGTCTTGGAGTTAACCCGTCCCCGCGTAGAGCGGAAAGGCTTGAAGCTCTTTACGGAGATTCCGGAGGGACTACCCTATCTGTACATTTCTCCCGAGGAGTTGAAAAGGGTTGTCTTTAACCTTTTGGATAATGCTATCAAATACACTCCGGACGGCGGCTGGTTAAAGCTCGGCGTAGAAAGCGGGCCGGAGCAGGTCATGGTCACCGTGCAGGATACCGGCTGCGGGATACCCGGGGAGGCGATTCCCTATCTTTTTGAACGTTTCTACAGAGTGGACAAGGCCAGATCCCGTTACCTGGGCGGAACCGGCCTGGGACTGGCCATCTGCAAAGAAATAGTGGAGCGTTATGGCGGTTCCATCGGTGTGCTGGAGACCAGGGAGGGAGTTGGAAGCACCTTTTTCTTCACCCTGCCCGTTGATCCCTCCATACAACAACCCGTTGCGGAACTGTAAAAATGGCGCTGCAGTACAAGGCGGCAGCGCCAAGCAGAAGGAAGATACTTTTATGATTTTAATAAAGAGAAAAGTTTGCCCGGGAAATAATTGTAGACACTTCTTTAAAATATCTATATTACTGTTACTGCTGACGGCACTCTTGTTAAACTGCGCCTGCTCACCGCCAGGATCCTATTCCCAGGATGAACTGGAAGAGCCGCCGGTCGAGCCTATTGTAACCGGCCTGGAAAGCACCGGCGACGACATGCTTTTAAGAGGCCGTTTTTCTGTAGTTAACCCGGAGATGAAGATTTTCTCCCTCGCTGTTTCCAGTTCCGGAAGGGACATTCTCTTCAGTTCCGATGACCGTACCGTTCATATGCTTGACGACCAGGGGCGCCTTAAATGGGAGGTTGTTTTTGACGGGCTACCTGTTGCTGCCGAACTCTCCGACAGCGGTTATTATATCGCTGTCGGCACGGACTGCGGCAAAGTGCATTTTTTGCAAAAAGAGGGCCAAATCCTCTGGGAAAAGAGCTTTACAGGTGCAGTTGAACAAATAGCTTTCTCTCCGGAGGGTAATTTTCTGGCTGTCGCGGTAAAAGACGAGAGCGGATCCTGCAGGCTTTATGGTTTGAACCGGTGGGGCTCTCTCCTTTGGGAAAGGGAAACAGGGCCTATTGTACAGCTCTACCTCTTAACAGAAAATAATAAGTTGTATTATTTGGAAAAAAACCAGGAACAAGAGCAGGAGCAAAGCACCTTTACAGCACTTAAAAACGGGGAGCTTTTATGGACTAAAATGGCCTCCGCGGCTGATGTTTCCGCGAACGAAGAATTTGCCGTCCTTTACAACAACAACATCCTGTATTTTTACAGCTTGGAAGGGGAGACGGCTCCCCGTGTACTGTGGAGCTATCCCCTGGGTGTGGAGATCAGCCTGTTGGAGTTAACCGAAAAAGGAGAGCATATTCTTGCCTACAGCGCCTTTCCCGGCACCGGCAGCAACCTTTTTGTTTTTCGCCGGGAAGGGCCTTTGTTTTGGGAGAAAAAAATACCCAGTGGCTCTCTCTTGCAGATTTCCCGGTCCGGTGAAAGAATTGTTGCCTCTTCCTGGCAGGAATACAGCGAAGATTTCAGCAGCGTGCTAGTGTTTAATAAAAATGGAGATATCCTGCAGGAGACAGAAATGGCCAGCCGGATCGAAAAGATCTCTCTTTCCAGGTACGGTAACATCCTGGCCCTGGCCGGAGATGAGGGGAACATCTTTATAATGGA
>DLUO01000125.1 GCA_003444595.1 Bacillota bacterium | reverse complement strand
AGATGTGTATAAGAGACAGGACCTGGAGACAGAAGAGCTCTCCATCTATGCCGACGGCCTGCGCAACCCTTATGGCCTCACACTGGGAGATGACGGCACAATCTACGCCACCAATTTAGGCTACGACGACCGCGGTGAAAGGGCTGTGAAGGGCTCGCCGGACTGGGTAGTGAAGATAAAAGAAGGCGCCTGGTACGGCTGGCCGGATTATGCCGGTACGCTGCCGCTGACCGATGAACGCTTTGCCTCGGACAGGGGGGCCAACCTTAAGCCTTTAATTAAAGACCCGCCGGCAGTGGAGCCTCCGCTGGCAGAGCTGCCGCCCCATTACTCACCCATGAAGCTGGACTGGGCACCCGCGGGTTTTAAACTTCAGGGTTTATTCGTGGCCGTGTTCGGTGACGGCCAGCCCCTGACAGAAGATCTCCGGGAGCAGGTCCCTACGGGGGTGCTCCGCATAGATCCGGAAAGCGGCGAGTACGAATGGTTTTTAAAAAACAAGGAGAAACCCCGCGCGGGGCGCTTGGGAGACGGCCTTAAAAGGGCGATCGACGTCAAATTCGACGAAGAAGGCCAATCCCTCTATGTGCTCGATTTCGGCGTTATGGAATTTACCGACTTCTCTCCCAACGCCATTCCCCGGACCGGGGTGCTGTGGAAAATAGAGAGGAGCGACAGCGGCAACAAGAAGGAAAAGGGAAACATTAAAGAGCCCTCCACGCCGGGACCGGTACCGGAAAAGGAAACAGATAAGGCGAGAGATGGCGATGCTGAGGGCACCGGCAAGGAAAAGCCTGATAAGGCAAAAGAGGAGCCGAAAAAAGAGATAAAACCCGATGGAGAAGGGGAGAAACCCCGCGAACCGGGCAAGGACAGGGACGCACAGGAAGGGCCGGTGGAGCAGGAACCCGAACAACCTGAGGCGCCCGGGGAAGACGGGCAACCCGGCAAGCCCGGGGGTGAGCCCGGAAGCGAGCCCGGTGAAAGGGAAGAGCCCGGCAGGCCCAAAAAGCCTGAACAACATTGACCACAAAAACCACAGACAGGAATTGGCCCTTAGTAAGAGCATCCAATGATTCAATTAATCAGCCTTTCATCACGCCCAGAGGCTGCAGCTTGACCAAGGGTTTTACCAGGTCGCTCTGGTTGGCCAGCACTGTCTCGATATCCTTATAGGCGACAGGCGCTTCGGAGTAATCGCCCTTCCAGCCGGTAAAAAATATTCCCCGCATGGATTCGTTTGCCGTTTTCTCATCAAGTATCCTATTGGCCTCCTTGCGGCTCATAAGGCGTCCGCACCCGTGGGAACAGGACATAAAGCTTTCCGGGTTCCCCAGCCCCTCAACAATGTATGACGGGGTTCCCATGGAGCCGGGGATAATGCCGAGCTGCCCTTTTCGGGCGGAATTGGCCCCTTTCCTGTGAACAATGACTTCTTCTCCGAAGTGCGTCTCCACTGCGGCATAATTATGATGTATTTTAACAACCTGTTTTACCCTTTGCACTCCGGTGACAGAGGCAAATATCTCCAAAAACCGTGAGGCTATTAATTCTCTGTTAGCCTCGGCGAAACGGAGGCAAAAGGTCATGGCTGCAAAATACTCCCGGCCCTCAGGAGAATCAAGGGGCAAACCTGCCAGATCATATTCTGCAGGCACTATTTTATTTTGGGCTTTGGCCAGCTTGTTGTAATAATTTGCCACCTTGAGGCCCAGGTTGCGGCTGCCGGAATGAACCATCAGCCAGATGTGGCTGTCGCTTCCGTGTTCAATACTGCAAAAATGGTTACCGGAGCCCAGAGTGCCCAGCTGATACCTGGCGGACTGGAGCTCCTGCCTGATGATTTCGCTATCCGGCGCGGAAGCAAATCCTTCCCACTGCTGAGGCTGCTTGTGGTGCTTAAAGCCGACGGGGATCACTTTTTCCGCTTTTTCAATTACACTCTTGATTTTTTCCGGAGATATTTCCCTGGCATCGGTCTTAAGAGCCACAACACCGCAGCCGATGTCCACGCCGACAGCATTGGGAACAATGATCCCCTTGGAGGCCAGGACGCCGCCGATGGGCATGCCGTATCCTTCATGCACATCAGGCATCAGGGCGATATGCCTGAAGGCAAAAGGCAGATTCGCCAAGTTAACGGCCTGCCGCATCGCCCCCTCTTCTACTTCCGGAAACCAAATTTTTATCGGGATTTTTCCCTCGTAAACGACCCTGATTCCAAACACCCCTATCTAGATTATGCAGAAGCGCGCCGGCCTGATATTATTATCTTTATTATCTTTCAAATCTACTCAAAAAAGCCCTCGTCCGTTCATTTTGAGGATTGTTAATCACTTTTTCCGGGGGGCCTTCCTCAACGATAACCCCTTCATCCATAAAGATAATATGGTCGGCCACATCCCGGGCAAAGCTCATTTCATGGGTTACGATGACCATGGTCATCCGCTCTGCGGCCAGATCCCGGATCACTTTCAGGATTTCTCCCGTCAACTCCGGGTCCAGGGCGGAGGTCGGCTCGTCAAAAAAGAGTACTTTGGGATTCAGCGCCAGGGCCCTGGCAATGGAGACCCGCTGCTGCTGGCCGCCCGACAGCTGGTAGGGGTAGGCATTTTCTTTATCGGAGAGGGACATTTTGCGTAATAATTCCCGGCCGATTTCCAGGGCCTCTGCCCTGCTCTTTCTTTGAACAGTGATCAGCGCATCGGTAACATTCTTGATGACAGAATAGTGGGGGAAAAGATTAAAGTTCTGGAATACCAGCCCGTAGTAACGCTGAATTTGACGGAGCTTTCTGGCATGGGCATAAACCGCCTTTCCATCTGCATCGGTCCACACCGCATGCTCCCCCAAATAGATAAGCTCTCCGGAGTCCATTGTCTCCAGCAGCGTCGCGCATCGCAGCAAGGTGGACTTGCCTGAACCTGACGGCCCGATAACGGCAACAACCTGCCCTTCTTCGACATCCAGGGAAATATCCTTAATAACCTCGAGGTTACCAAAGCTCTTCCGCAAGTTTTTTATTTGCAAGTATTTCATAGTGCCGGCAACCTCCTGTTCTACCTGAAATAGCTGAATTTCTTCTCTACCCATTCCATGACAAAGGCTACGATATAATTAAAGATGTAATAAAAAATTCCTGCGCCCACAAAGGGCAGCATTGAGGCCTGGGCTGAAGCAATAGCCTTGGCCGCCGTGAACATCTCAGGAACAGAAAT
>DLUO01000025.1:2258-9428 GCA_003444595.1 Bacillota bacterium | reverse complement strand
AGATGTGTATAAGAGACAGCCTCCACGCAGGTCCCCAGCCCCAGACAGCCGTATTCACAGGCCTTGAAGCCGCCGCCGTACATCATGGCCGCCCTACAGTCCGGGACGCCATGATATTCAAATTTATCCCGGGCAACATCCTTGGTACCCATACAGCGTACTTCTGCGATCTTTCTTTTATCAGAAGCTGAAGATTCTACCCCAAGCACCTCACAGATGCTATCGCAAACTGCCTTCCCGCCGGGAACACAGCTGTCGACGGCCGCTTCACCTTTAACCACCTTTTCGGCAAAGTTTATACATCCGGGAAATCCACAGGCACCGCAGTTGGCGCCGGGGAGAAGATCGCAGATCGTTTCTACCCGTGGATCTTCTTCCACGGCAAAGCGCTGGGCCGAGTAAGCCAGCAATCCGCCAAATAAGAGCCCCAATCCCCCGATTATTACAAAGGCTGCAACAAAATCCATAATGTAAATTCACCTCCTATAGAGTCATCATACCCTTAAAGCCCATAAAAGCCAGGGAAAGAATACCGGCGGTAACCAAACTGACGGCAGCACCCCGGAGATAGCTGGATAATGTTGCCAGCTCCAACCTCTCCCTGATTCCGGCCATGATTACCAGGGCCAGGGTGAAGCCGACCGCCACAGAGATAGCATATACAATTGTCTCGATAATATTGTTACCGGCTTGAACGTTAAGCAGGGCCACACCCAGGATAGTGCAGTTAGTGGTAATTAACGGTAGGTAGATCCCCAGAGCACGGAAAAGTGTGGGGTTGGTTTTCTTTAAAACTGTCTCCACTAACTGAACCAGTCCTGCGATAACCAGGATAAAGGCGATAGTCCTAAGATAAACAAGGTCAAAGGGTTGCAACAGAAGGATATCGATAATCCAGGTAACGATGGAGGAGATTGTCATGACAAAAATAACGGCCATGCCCATTCCCAAAGAAGTTTCAATACGCTTGGAAACCCCCAGGTAAGGACAGATACCCAGGAACTGGTTTAACACGATATTATTAGCCAGGATCGCCACGAAAACAATAGCCAACAGGTTCATTTTCCAGCCTCCTTTTCCTGTATTTCTACTCAATACGCAGGCGTCTAAACATATAGTTTACAAACCCCAGCATCACACCCAGGGTGATAAAAGCTCCCGGGGCGGTAGCCAGAATGCCCATAGGTTCGAAAGCTGTACCCATGACATTGACGCCAAAAATACTGCCGCTGCCGAAGAGCTCCCTGATGATACCCAGGATCGTAAGGGAAAGGGTAAAACCTAGACCCATGCCCAGTGCATCGATAATGGAGCGGACAACATTGTTTTTACGGGCAAAGGCCTCAGCCCTTCCCAGAATAATACAGTTAACTACGATCAAAGGAATGAATATCCCCAGCGCCTTGTGCAGATCAGGGGCAAAAGCGTTAAGCACCATATCGACTATGGTTGTAAAGGTGGCGATAATAAGAATATAAGCAGGAATTCTTACTTTGTCGGGAATCACATTCCGCAAAGCGGCTACTAAAATATTAGAACATAATAAAACAACGAGGGCAGAAATGCCCATACCAAACCCGTTAATTGCCGACGCGGTAACCGCCAGGGTCGGACACATCCCCAGAATAAGCCGGAAAGTAGGATTCTCTTTTAAGATCCCTTTGGAAAACTCCTGAGCTAATGTACTCAATATTTTCACCTCCGTACGCAAAAATCAGTCTATTATAGGAAATTCTCGCCTATGATGTTCATGACGCGGCGAATAGATTCAATCATTCCGCTGGTGGAAATAGTAGCACCGGTGACAGTGTCTACATCGACACCGGCAGAGATAGGATCAGCAACATTTAGCCCGATTATCCTGTCCTGAAACTCCGGCTTGGTAATCACATCCCCGATCGCCGGTGTCTCACTGTGTGAACTGATACGAATACCAATAATATCTCCGGTATCGCTTACGGCCAGATCATAAAATATTTCTCCACCATAGCCTGCAGCCTTAGCCCTGGCCACCACGCCGATAAACTTTCCGGATGCATCCTTACAAAGATAAAATTCCTCCCCGTCTATCTCCTTTGTTTCTGAATCGGCACCATCGGGGAAAAAGGTTTGCATGGCCTCCAAAAATGCGGCACTTTCTCTTGCCTGTATAACAGGTGCCGTTATACCGTTTACAACGGAAAGAAGACCGCCGCAAATCGCCCCGATTATTAACAGCGTTAACGCCATCCGCATTGCATCACGCATTTATCTTCTTCACCTCCCCGAATTTCTTCGGTAAAGTCAAGTTGTCAATGAGAGGAGTAAGCCCGTTCATCAACAGGATTCCAAAAGTTACACCTTCGGGCAAGCCTCCGAACAGGCGTATAGCCATTGTTACTACACCGCAGCCCACTCCGAAAATCAGCTTCCCGGTTGGTGTTACCGGTGAGGTTACCATGTCTGTTGCCATGAAAAACGCCCCCAGCAGCACACCTCCTGCCAGGACATGGTAAAGACCCATGTAAAAACCTCCGCTAATCAAGCCCAAAATAAAAACAGCGCCAATAAAACCACCCGGGATGCGCCAGTCTATATGCCCCTTGTAAAAGAGCCAGATGGCGCCGATAATTATAGCCAGCGCAGAGGTCTCCCCAAGAGAGCCGGGAACCGTTCCTAAAAAAAGGTCCCCGAGGGAAGCTGTATAGTTGGTCAACGGTGAGGCCTGCGTAACCATATCTGCCGTAAAGCCGAAAGGTACCGGCTTTAGCCAGACATCACCGGCTAAATGCGTACTCCAGGAAACCAAAAGTACCGCCCGTCCTACCAGAGCGGGGTTGAAAATATTATTGCCTAAACCTCCGTAAATTTGTTTACCGATGGCAATTGCTACTATGGAGCCGATAGCCACAACCCACCACGGCGGTGCCGGGGGAAGGGTCATGGCTAAAAGCAACCCTGTTACCGCCGCACTTCCATCCCCAAAAAATTTTCCATTACGTAGAATGATAGCCTCGGTAGCCATCGCAAAAAACATGGCTATTATCATGGTAACCAGAGCACGGTAGCCGAAGAGAAAAACAGCCATTAAGGCTACGGGTAAGAGAGCGATCAGCACATCCACCATAATGCTCTGAATGTCATCCGGGGACTTGAGGTGCGGGGATGAAGATACTACCAGTATTCTTTTCATCTTTTAAATCCCTCCTCCAATTCTTACTGCTTTCTCCTGCGAGCGGTAATTTCGCCCTTGGCAATGCGAATCCACTGTACCAGAGGCCTTCTGGCCGGGCAGATATAAGTGCAGCACCCGCATTCAAAGCAATCCATAGCACCATATTTCTCTGCCAGTTCCATGTTTTTCTTTTCGGAAGCTGAACCGATAAAATTGGGAAGCAGGTTCATCGGGCAGACTTCCATGCATTTGCCGCACTTGATACAGGGACCAATAGCGTATTCCTTTACATATTCCGCCGTTAAAATTAACACACCCGAGGTACCTTTGATAACGGGGATCTCGTCTGTGGGCTGTGCCAGGCCCATCATTGGACCGCCCAGAATCAATTTACGGGCATCGTCTGTCATACCGCCACACTGTTCAATAATATCTTTAACCAGGGTACCGTTCCTGACAATAAGGTTGGCAGGCTGTTTGACACCAGGGCCTGTCACGGTAATAACCCTTTCGTAAAGCGGCTTCCCCAGCTTGAGCGCCTCGGCCAGGGCAACAGCTGTACCCGTATTCTGGTTAACCACATTTACAGCCATGGGCAGGGCACCGGGAGGCACTTCCCTTCCGGTAGTGGCCTTGATGAGCATTTTCTCCGCTCCCTGGGGATATTTCGTATGCAGGGCGTGAACCTCGATATCGTAACCGTCACTACCCGCAGCTACAGCTTTTCTCATTTTTTCAAGGGCATCCGGTTTATTATCTTCAATACCGATTATCCCTTTTGTCGCATTAAGAGCCTTCATAAAAGCCTTTAAACCATACACTATATCGTCTGCTCTCTCCAGCATAAGGGCATGGTCTGCCGTGAGAAAAGGCTCACATTCTGCTCCATTAATAATAACAGTATCAATGGCAATATCCGGGGGCGGAGAAAGCTTTACATGTGTCGGGAATGCAGCGCCGCCAAGACCTACCAGCCCGGCCTCTTTAGAAATGGCAATTATTTCTTCTGGGGTCAACTCCTCCAGGGGTTTACCGGGCTTCATTCCCTCATATGGTGTATCCTGTCCGTCATTTTCTATAAAAACGGCATTAACAGGATTACCCAGCGGATGGTTAAAAGGTTCTATCTTGACGACCTTACCGGAAACACTGGCATGAATCGGAGCAGAGACAAAACCTTTCGGCTCACCGATTTTCTGTCCTACTTTAACTTCATCTCCCACCTGGACAGTGGCTTCACAAGGTGCTCCAATATTCTGGTGTAAAGGAATAATCACCTGTGATGGTGAGCGAGCGGGAGCAATGGGCATCCCGGCTGTAAATTCCTTAAAATAGCTGGGATGTATACCGCCAACAAAAGTCCGTTCACTCATGCACTCATTCACCTCTTTTTAATTATTAAAATCTTTATAAGTCCATAATTAAACCATATTTTCGTGATTGCCGTGTGAATTCCTTCTGTGGAGCGTCTATTTCTAGTAACTTTTGATCGAAGAATAACAGATGCGATAATAAACTATTCTAATCAGCTTCCTGACGAGCAGTGATCCAACCCAGGGGATCTTTTTCTAAAAACAGCCAGGGGTTCACAAATACCGGCCCGATACTAATCGTCCAGTGCAAATGAGGTCCTGTGGAAAACCCCGTTGAGCCCACTTCCCCTACAATATCCCCTTTTTGAATCATATCGCCCTCCTGAACCAGCAGGCGATCCATATGGCAATAAGCGCTGAAAAGATTGAAACCGTGATCGATAATAACCGTATTCCCCGTCACATTCAGGCTCATGGAGAGGTTAACTTTTCCGGAGTTGGCCGCCTTCACAGGAGTACCGCGGGGAGCGGCGATATCCAGCCCGGAGTGTCTTTCAGACTCCACGCCGTTAATATAGCGAATAACACCGAAAGCAGTTGTTAGCCTCCCTTCCAGGGGCATTAAAAACTCCCCTTCCCAGAGGGGCTCACCGGCAGTTATGGATCTGGCTCTTGTAGTATGCTTTCGATCCTCATCCCAGAGAACGTCAGTGCGTTTTTCCTGTTGCTCAGAGGTAACCGTCAAGTGCTGGGTTTCAAATTCTTTAGAAACAACGGATATTTGCTTCCGCTCATCCAGGACACTGCTCCCGTCCCGGAATACCTGGACCTGGAAATAATACTCTCCGGGAACAGTGCGATAATTAACACCTATCAGTGCAGCCCTGCCTTCCTGATAAGGATAAAAAACAGGTTCTTCCCCTCCCAGGTCTGTACCAATTACAATCTCATCGTTTTCTTTCAGATCACACAAACAAATTGAAAAATAGTCTCCCTGTGGAATTTCTACGGACGAGAAACTCAAAACCGGCTGCACCGGCGCTTCTTCTGTTTCTTCTAATATTTCCGTTTCCTCTAATTCATCTATTTCCCCAGTTTCTTCTGCAAAAGGAACAGCAGACCACGCGGCTTCATCTTCCGTAAATAAACCAGGTTCCCGGGGAGAGCTTTTCCCTCCGTAGAAATATTTGGCGACAGTACCCGTCAGGCAGAAGAGTAGAAGGAAGACTAGAAAATAAAAAACATATAAGAAAAGCCGTCTGTTTTTTTCTCTCCGGGATCTCCGTCCGTTTAACCGGCTGCGTTTGCTTGGCATAGAGCACCGCCCTAACACTTCATTAATAAAATTATATCCTTACTTGCAGCGAAAAGGTAGTGTAAACTTTTAGTAAGTAGTTGGAGGGATTTAACAGTAGAAAGGTGAAGAAAAGAGACCCCCAAAGGATGCAATGGTAACTCCTCGAAAGGAGCGAAGGTCTCATGTTTAAGATTCGTCAGAAAGTGATAATAGTCCTCTTTTTGGCGCAGGGAATTTTTGAAATTTTAAAGATCAAGTGATTTTACACGGTTAGAGGAAAGAGTACATAGTTTAACTCAAAAGGCAGCAGGGATGCTGCTTACCTTTGCGTTAGAAGATATTGACCGATAGCTATTAGCCCGGAAAGACAAAACATTGCAGCTAGTAGGCACTAGTGAGCGGGTTTTAGTAACCAGTGTAGGGAGTTCAAGCTTAAGCACAGGATGTACAAAGATGATTCTGGCGAGTATAGCTTTTTTGCCAGATCAAGCTTTAGGGTTGGAACTGCGTTTACCTACTAACTCCTCTTGACACAAACCAGCGAAAAAAAAGGTTTTACAGATAATTGTGGAGAAAACATAGTTCAAGGAATATACTACAACTGCTATTTATCTGGATTCGCGGTGCGCTGCTTAATGCAGTTTACGCTGTAGCAAGATAAATAAAAGGAGGAAAGCAATAAATGAAATGTGATCTTTGCCCTGATAAACACTGCGAGGAAGGGAAAGACTGCTGGAAAGCTAAAGGTGATGTACAGAAGATGTACAACTCTTCCGAGGACCAGCGAATAATGCAGGTTTCTGCTGCTATTGAGGGGACTTACTATATGGAAAAGACCAGGGTCGAAGAGTTGATAATTTTTTGCAAGGAAATGGATTACAAGCGTTTGGGAGTGGCTTTCTGCCTTGGGCTGCAGCAGGAGACGCAGGTCCTCTGCTCTCTGCTCCGAAAGCATTTTACCGTCTATAGCATCTGCTGCAAAGTATGTGGAGTAGCCAAAGAAGACTTTGGATTAAAAAAAGTGGATAAAAATAACTACGAGGTGATGTGCAACCCCATTATGCAGGCCGAAGTCTTGGCGAAAAATAACACGGAGTTGAACATCATCGTCGGACTTTGCCTCGGCCATGATATATTGTTCACAAAATATTCAAAGGCCCCGGTTACGACACTGATTGTAAAAGACCGGGTTCTCGCACACAACCCCGCAGGGGCTTTGTATTCCCACTTTTATTCCCGGAAGCTGACCGCCAAGAAAGAAATTGAAGAGGTAAGCTATGATTAAGTAAGGGGCGGGTCATCCCCGCCCTCTAATTTTGCCTCCCCATTTAAGACTGCAACTCTGTCTTTGTAATTTCTTCAAAAAGTGCCAGGCATTCGGGATTCACGCCGTCAGCCGGCGTACT
>DLUO01000025.1:0-2034 GCA_003444595.1 Bacillota bacterium | reverse complement strand
CCCTGCCGGCACGGATGCCGGCAGCCAGCCTCTGAACAGGATGGCAGTTGGCCGGATAGGTCGTCGTACGCCCAAACAAACCTAGAATTTTCTGAGCAGAACTCGGAGCGAGCCCAACCTTCGCCACCCCGGTTTTCAGCTTAAGATTCCTCACGCGGAACAAAAGTGGCGCAATCGGTCGTTTCCGTATCCAGGGCGTCTGGAGGCTGTATCTCAATGGACTCGGCCTTGCAGCGATCTCCGCTGTCCCAGTAAGCACAGCTGTCTACAACACATTTGACCCTGCTGATGGGTTCCTTGACACGATTTACTCTCCCCGGCATTTTTTCACCTCCTGACAAGAACATTATGAGCTTTCACTACACTATTAGTGTTACCAAATTGAAAACTTTTAGGCACTGAATTACGTCATTGTAATATGAATAAGTTTTTATTTAGCTCTTTATCGGTAATTTTCCAATAATAACAAATTATGGCCTTTTAATAGTTGAACTTTCAATGATATAATCTTAGGAGGCGGTTTACGAAGAGAGGGTGCTGTAGATGGGCAAAAAAAGCTGGCTTTTTGTCCTGCTCGCTTTTTTCTTGTATTCAATATTTTTCTATAAACCTTTTTTTTATCAGGGACAAGGGGAAAAAACAGAGATTTCAGAGGGCGTTTTTCCTGCACTGGAGAAACAGGAATTTATCCCTGTAATCGTTGTCCTTAAAGACAGGGCAAACCTGAGTGATGCTCTTTTTAGTAAAGAGAAAGAAAGCACGCCTGTCAAAGCAATCATAAACAAGCTCCAGGAAACAGCCCGTGCCTCACAAAAAGAAATTCAGCCGGTCTTGAAAGAAGAGATTGAGAAAGGCAATATTAAGGGCTACAACCCATTCTGGATCGTCAACGCTTTTGCGGCACAGATTAATACTGAGGCGCTGGCCAGGCTGTCAGCGCTCCCCCAGGTTGCACATATCAGGCAGGAGCAGCAGTACAGCCTTTCTACCACCTTAAAGCATATTCCCACCGAAAGCGGAGAGGAATATCCCCCCAATCAAGCAACATATCAGGGGGAGACAGGGGAGTTGCCCTGGAACCTTGATCTTATCAAAGCTCCTCTCGTCTGGCAGCAGGGCATCTATGGGAGAGAGGTTGTCGTAGCCATCATGGATACAGGTGTCGATCTGCACCATCCTGCCCTTAAAGAACGCTACCGGGGCAACCTGCCGGGGCACGGCCACGACACCAGCTGGTATGACGCTGCAGCGGACGGAAGCCCGGCAACCAGTGAACCCTACGATACAAACGGTCACGGTACTCATATTGCCGGAATTATCATGGGAGGTTCCCCGGGCGAGCCTTTGGGGGTCGCACCGGGAGCCCGCTGGATAGCTGTAAATATTTTCAAAAACGGTTATGCTTGGGATTCCCATATTATACAAGCGTTTCAATGGCTTATGGCTCCAGGAGGCGATCCCCGGAATTCGCCCCGGATTATTAACTGCTCCTGGGCATCCAGACCTGAATATGTGCGGGATTACTTGCAGTGGGAAATTTTACATAACCTTGAAAGCGCAGGAATTCTTGTTATTTTTGCCGCCGGCAACAACGGTGCCTCGGGACCCGGAAGCCCTGCAAGCTACCCGCATGCTTTTTCCGTCGGCGCTGTAAAAAAAGAGGGAGACACAGTCCAAATTGCTGATTTCAGCAGTAAAGGCCCGGTTAACTGGCAGGAAATAACATATACAAAACCGGAAATCTGCGCCCCGGGAGTAAATATAAGATCTTCATGGTTGAAAAACGGATTTACTGTACTTGACGGAACGTCGCTTGCCGCAGCCCACGTTTCCGGCGCGGCGGCATTGCTTTTAGAGGCCCGACCGGAGCTTTCTCCCCTGGAAGTAAAGTACATTCTGCAACAGGGAGCCTACTGGGAACCGGCGTGGAACGAACTTGGAAAACTTCCCAATAATGTTTATGGGTTCGGGGCTCTTGATGTACACGAAGACTTTAAAAATATTGCTCTTTCTCCCCGACAAACACTTCTGGAG
>DLUO01000203.1 GCA_003444595.1 Bacillota bacterium | reverse complement strand
TGCAGCAAGCCTTGGTGCTGTTCTCCTGTCAGCAGGAACCAAAGGCAAGCGCTTTGCTTTACCCAATTCCCGGATTATGGTTCACCAACCGCTGGGCGGCGCCCAGGGGCAGGCAGTGGATATCGAGATCCATGCCCGGGAGATTTTACGTATCAGGGAAACTCTTAATAGGATCTTATCCACCCATACAGGACAGCCGGTGGAGCGCATTGCCAACGATACCGACCGCGATTTCTTCATGTCTGCCGAGATGGCCTTGGAATATGGCCTGATAGATGCTATACTGGAGAAAAGGGATTTAGCGAAGAGGTGAAATTAGAATAATGTTCAAATTCAGCGATGAAAAAGGACAGCTTAAATGTTCTTTTTGCGGAAAAAACCAGGAGCAGGTCCGTAAACTGGTTGCCGGTCCCGGTGTATATATTTGTGATGAGTGCATCGAGCTCTGCAATGAGATCATCGAAGAAGAAATAGGCGAAGATCTGAATTTTAACCTGGTCGATCTGCCCAAGCCGGCAGAAATTTACGAGGTGCTGAACAAATATGTTATCGGGCAGGAAGATGCCAAGAAAGTGCTCTCTGTGGCCGTCTACAACCACTATAAAAGGGTCAACGCTGCTCAGAAAGTAGATGATGTGGAGCTGCAGAAGAGCAATATTTTGCTCATCGGGCCGACAGGGGTAGGGAAGACGCTCCTGGCTCAGACTATGGCCCGCCTGCTAAACGTACCCTTTGCGATAGCCGATGCCACCTCACTTACGGAAGCGGGTTACGTGGGCGAAGATGTGGAGAACATCCTTCTAAAGCTGATTCAGGCGGCCGATTACGACCTGGAAAAAGCGGAAAAGGGGATCGTCTATATCGACGAATTTGACAAGATTGCCCGCAAAAGTGAAAACCCCTCCATTACCAGGGATGTTTCCGGTGAAGGAGTGCAGCAGGCCCTATTGAAAATTCTTGAGGGGACTATCGCCAGTGTGCCTCCACAGGGCGGCCGCAAACACCCCCACCAGGAATTTATGCAGATCGACACGACCGATATACTGTTCATTTGCGGCGGAGCTTTTGACGGCCTGGAAAAAATTATCCTGAAACGCACAGGCGGAGGCGGTATGGGTTTTGGCGCCGATATTCGTCCCAAGGTTGACATGAAAATAGGTGATGTGCTTCGCCAGGTACACCCCGAGGACCTGATTAAATTTGGCCTGATACCGGAATGCGTCGGGCGGCTGCAGGTCATAGCCGTCCTCGATACACTGGATCGCGACGCTCTCGTCAGGATTTTAACAGAACCGGTTAATGCACTGGTTAAACAGTACCAGAAGATGTTCGAGCTGGATAATGTTCAGCTGGAATTTAAAGAAGGTTCCCTGGAGGCAATTGCCGACGAGGCTATTAAGCATAAGACCGGAGCCCGGGGTTTGCGGAGCATCATGGAAGGATTTCTGCTGGATATTATGTATGAAATCCCCTCCAGGGACGATGTTGATAAATGCATCATTACTCCCGGGGTGGTAAGAAAAGAGGAAAAGCCCAGGCTTTTAACTTCCGGAAAGAGGCACAAGAAAGAAGTTTCGGCATCCTGACGCACCGGTTAATTTGATTTTTCGATGCGGCTGTGGCCTTCAGTCCAGCTTGAAGGCTAGCTTAATAGATTTTAGTGTCTCCCATTTCTCCCATTTAATGAACAAACAGGGGTGGCCCCTACCCGGGAACCACCCTTTACAATTTTCTTGTATGATTATTTGTCCCCTTCTCAGGAAATAATAGATTAAGGCGAGATACATGGAAATAATCTGAGAAGGGGGTTAGAGTATTTTGTCCGGTTGGGCTGGAATGTTTGGGATAATCCAGCTGGTGTTTGCTGTGATTATCGGACTTTACTTTTGGAACCTTTTGCGTAACCAGAGGGGAAGCAAGGTGGCCATAGACAGGGAGTCTTCCAAAGAAATGGAAGAACTGCGACGCCTGCGTTCCCTTTCCCTTACAGAACCTCTTTCTGAAAAGGTACGACCCTCCTCTTTTAATGAAATTATCGGCCAGGAGGAAGGACTTAAGGCTCTGCGCGCAGCGCTTTGCGGTCCCAATCCCCAGCACGTTTTAATCTACGGCCCTCCCGGAATAGGGAAAACTGCTGCAGCACGGCTGGTTCTCGAGGAGGCCAAAAAAAATGAGCTTTCTCCCTTTACCAAAGAGGCCAAATTCGTGGAGGTCGATGCCACCACGCTTCGTTTTGATGAAAGAGGTATCGCCGACCCCCTGATGGGGACTGTCCATGATCCCATCTACCAGGGAGCCGGGCCTCTGGGAATGGCGGGAATACCGCAACCCAAGCCGGGAGCCGTAACCAAGGCTCATGGCGGGATTCTCTTTATCGATGAAATTGGTGAGCTGCACCCCATTCAAATAAATAAGCTGCTGAAAGTACTGGAAGATCGCAAGGTTTTTCTGGAGAGTTCTTACTATAACAGTGAAGAGAAGAGCATTCCCCGGCACATCCACGAAATTTTTCAGAACGGGCTGCCGGCGGATTTTCGCCTGATAGGGGCTACAACCCGACAGCCGGAGGAAATTCCACCGGCTGTGCGCTCCCGCTGCATGGAGATTTTTTTCCGTGTCCTCTCACCGGAGGAGATCGGGAAAATCGCTCTTAATGCTGCCCAAAGGGTTGGTTTTACTCTGACTCCCGAAGCTTTAAAGGAGATAACCTCTTTTGCCATCAACGGCAGGGATGCAGTAAACATGGTCCAGCTGGCCGTGGGTATTGCTCAGGGAGAAGGCAGAAACGTGCTCGATGTCGAGGATATGGAATGGGTCGTTAACAACAGCAGGCTCTCGCCGCGGCCGGAGAAAAAAATTCCTGATTTTCCCCAGGTTGGGCTGGTTAACGGGCTTGCCGTATACGGCCCCAACCTCGGAGCAATTCTTGAAATTGAGGCTTCCGTTATTCCTGTGGAGAAAGGTGAAGGGCGGCTTACCATTACAGGAATAGTGGAAGAGGAAGAAGTCGGGGGTATGGGGCGGACGCTCCGGCGCAAGGGCACAGCACGCGGTTCAGTGGAGAATGTCTTAACGGTTTTGGGTCGCCTCCTGGGAGAAAGTATGCGCAACTACGATATCCACCTGAATTTTCCCGGAGGGGTTCCTGTCGATGGGCCGTCAGCCGGCGTGGGCATTGCCACTGCTATCTATTCGGCTCTCAAGGATGTTCCGGTTGACAATACTGCCGCCATGACAGGAGAACTCTCCATCAGAGGCCTGGTTTGCCCGGTGGGCGGCGTGACAGCCAAAATTGATGCCGCCCGGGAGGCAGGCGCAAAAAAAATTTTTATCCCAACTAAGAACTGGCAGCATATTTATAAAGAAAAAAAAGATATTGAAATAATTTGCGTGACCCATATAAGCGAAGTGTTTGAAAAAGTGCTGCTTCAGGCAGGTTCATGGGAGCAGTCCTCTCCCCGGGAAAAAGAAAGCGAGCTTTATGCGGCAAGTTTCCTGGCGTGAAAATGAGGTGGCCCTTGTTGTCGACGGAGGTCCGGTCCCGCCCGGAATGTTCTACTTTTCAACTCAGGTTTTCCCTAACCCTTACGGGGAATGCCCCCGACTGACCCCCGAACTGCCGTGCCGACAAAAAGAGGAAATTAGAATTTAAAATAGAAATATTAACAGGTCAGCGTGAGCGCAAGAAAGTTACAGTGTATGCAATTAAGACTGCCTGAACGGACCCGTCCCACAGACTGAAAAGGGGAGGAGAGATGATGAGTATAAAAGAGCTACCGCTTTTGCCTCTACGCGGCGTTATCGTATTTCCTAACATGGTTATTCATCTTGATGTGGGAAGAGAAGGCTCTAAAAATGCTCTCGATGAAGCCATGTTAAAAGATAATTTAATCCTCCTGGTAACCCAGAAAGAAGCACAGATCGATGAACCGGAAAATAACGATCTCTACCTTATGGGAACGATAGTGAACATCAAGCAGATGTTGAAGCTTCCTGGAGGCACTATCCGTGTGCTGGTGGAAGGGTTGAACCGCGCCCGGATTAAGGAATTCGTGCAGAGCAAGCCCTACTTTAAAGTATTGGTGGAAGAGCTTCAAGAGAGTGAAGCTAAAACGGCAGAGATTGAGGCCTTGACCCGCAGCGTTTTGCTGCAATTTGAACAATATATAAAATTAAGCAAAAAGATACCCCTGGAGGTCCTTACCAATGTTTCGGAAATAGAGGAGCCAGGCAGGTTGGCCGATATCATTGCTTCGCATTTGATGCTAAAAATCGATCAGAAACAGAATATTCTGGAAGCAGTAGAACCCCAGTCCAGGTTGGAGATACTGGCGGAAATTCTGAATCGTGAGATGGAGATCCTGGAACTGGAGCGTAAGATTAACCTGCGTGTCCGCAAGCAGATGGAAAAGACCCAGAAAGAATACTATTTGCGGGAACAGATCAAGGCCATTCAGAAAGAACTGGGAGAGAGAGACGAACGGACTGCGGAAGTGGATGAGTACCGTGAGAAAATGAAGGAGATCGAACTCCCGGAGGAAGTGGAAAAAAAAGTTCTCAAAGAAATCGACCGGCTGGAGAAAATGCCCGCGGCAGCAGCGGAGGCCGTTGTGATCCGGACTTATCTGGACTGGATGCTGGAGCTTCCCTGGTCTATACAAACAGAGGATCGACTTGATCTCGAGGCCGCGGCGAAAATTCTGGATGAAGACCATTACGGCCTGGAGAAAGTTAAAGAGCGCATCATTGAGTACCTGGCCGTGCGCAGCCTGACCCAAAAGATTAAGGGTCCGATTCTCTGTCTTATCGGGCCGCCCGGTGTGGGCAAGACTTCCCTGGCGCGTTCTATCGCCAGGGCGCTGGAGAGGAAATTTGTACGCATTTCACTGGGAGGCGTCAGGGACGAGGCGGAAATACGCGGCCACCGCCGGACGTACGTAGGAGCGCTTCCGGGGCGCATTATCCAGGGAATCCGCCAGGCTAAATCACGTAACCCTGTTTTCCTGCTGGATGAAGTGGATAAGATGTCCACCGATTTTCGCGGCGACCCTTCATCTGCGCTGCTGGAAGTCCTGGATCCGGAACAGAACAATTCTTTCAGCGATCATTATATTGAGGTTCCTTTTGATCTCTCCCAGGTTATGTTTATAACAACCGCCAATAACCGTTTTTCCATACCACAGCCTTTGCTGGATCGCATGGAGGCCATCTATTTGCCGGGTTATACGGAAGAAGAAAAGGTCAAAATTGCCCAAAGGCACCTCATTGGCAAACAGTTGCAAGAAAACGGGCTTTCGGAAAAGAACCTGCGTATTTCCGAAGGGACGCTCCGCCATATTGTCAGGGAATACACCAGGGAGGCCGGCGTACGGAACCTGGAGCGGGAAATCGCCAATATCTGCCGCAAGACAGCCCGGGAAGTGGTTAAAAACAACGGTTACCGCGTCTCCGTCAGCCGCAGCAATTTGCATAAGTATCTGGGCCCACCGCGGTTTCGTTACGGGATGGCTGAGAAGGAAAACGAGGTCGGTGTAGCTATGGGCGTAGCCTGGACAGAATCAGGCGGAGATCTGCTCGCCATTGAAGTTACTTTAATGAAAGGCAAGGGTAAGCTTATTCTTACGGGCAAGCTCGGAGATATCATGCAGGAATCAGCGCAAGCGGCCCTGAGCTATATT
>DLUO01000086.1:1427-5163 GCA_003444595.1 Bacillota bacterium | reverse complement strand
AGATGTGTATAAGAGACAGAAATCAAGCTAAATAGTTTAAAAACATAGAGGCCGTATAAAGGTAATTCAATAGGCCAATCACGTCCTGAATGGTCGTAACAAAGGGTCCTGCCGAGATAGCAGGGTCAACACCGTAATAGTTAAAAATAGCGGGAACCATGGTACCAATAATCGCGGCCAGCGTAATGGTAAGAAACATAGCCAGGCCGACAGCGAGGCCTATTATCAGACCATTAGGAAGGCCTAGCGCCGGAATTCCCGTCCAGAGGAAGCCTGCCAATGCTATAATAACACCATTGGCCAAACCCATAGCCAGCCCTACCTTGACCTCGCGAAAAAGATAGCTCCAGACATCTCTTGATTTGATCTCACCTGTAGCCAGACCCCGGACAAAAAGCGTCGATGACTGGGTCCCAACATTGCCGCCCATGCCCATAATTACCGGAATAAAAACAGCCAGGAGCACTATTGACTGCAGCGTTGCTTCAAAAACCCCGATTACACTTCCGGAGAGAAGCCCCCCCAGGAGGCTGATTACCAACCAGGGAAACCTCCGGCGGGCCAGCCCGAAAACAGAGGCCTCAAGGATATTTACCCCTTCAACCTCGCCGGTACCTGCCAGCCGGTATATATCTTCCGTAGCCTCTTCTTCAATAACGTCAATGATATCGTCTACGGTAATAATACCCAGCAGACGTTGCTCTTCATCCACAACGGGAACAGCCAGCAGGTCATAGCGGGCTACGACTCGGGCAACCTCTTCCTGGTCCATATCAGTGGGAACGCTGATAACATTGCGGTACATTATTTCCCGGAGCAAAGTCCCGTCCTGTGCGGCAATTAAATCCCGCAGGGAGAGAACCCCGCTTAACCTGGTCTGCTCATCGACAACATAAACATAGTAGATGATTTCTGCTTCGGGGGCAACTTCACGCAGGCGGATAATGGCTTCTTCCACAGGAATATCTTCCGGCAGGGAAATAAAATCCGTGGTCATGATACCGCCGGCTGTGTCTTCTCGGTATTTCAGCAAACCCCGTATTTCTTCGGCCTCTTCTTCGATTAAGGATAGAAGCTCTCTGGTTAGCTCCGGGGGAAGCTCTCTCAGTAAGTCTGCAGCATCATCGACGGCCATTTCCTTAAGAATGGCGGAAGCCCTGTGCCCGGTAAGCAGCCTTATTAAGGATACCTGGTCAAACTCTTCCATTTCCTGTATTATTAAGGCGGCCTCTTCATCGGAAAGCAGCTCAAAAAGCTCTTTTTTTTGCGCGTCTGTCAGCTCGTCTACCAGGTCCACAAGGTCGCTGGGATGCATGCCCTCTTTTACCTGGCGCAGTATTTTCTCCAAAGTCTGCTGGATTGACACTTTACTCACCCCCCAGGGAAGCTGCCCTTTCCCTGAAAAAACTAGGTTTATTATAGCATATTCTTACAAAGGATATAAGTTTTTATAAAAACCCGAACAAAAAAATAACCCCACCATGACGTAGGAGCCGCTGTTTTGAACTGCTCTCCCAGCAGGTGGGTGCCCTCTTATGTGCTTTATAGGTCCCCTTAAACTTGGGGCTTCTATACCACACATAAAGTCAGGCTCCCGTATGATCAGTGTTAGCTCAAAACTTTAGCGACTTTACACGTACACAGTAGGGCATTTTTAGGATATTTTGCTTCTTAATTTTTTGCAATATTATGATAGCATAAATACAGCTCTTATGCAAGAGAAAATTTCGACAGTCATTTTATACTAGAATTGGCCAGTAGGCCCGCTGGTGCCCAAGCAAGCCGTGGAACTTTCTGAGCGGAACCCACAGCGAGCATCAACCCGCGCCACCTATTTTCAGCTATCTAAGGTCTTGGAACCGGGCATCTTTTCTTTTTTATTTTCCCTTAATATGGTTGAAATATGCAACTCTTTTTGCTGTTCAGGAGAGACCGGGGCTGGAGCACCTGTTAAAAGGCATGTTCCTCCCGCTGTTTTAGGAAAGGGGATAACATCCCTGATGCTCTTTTTACCGCTCATGAGCATAATTAGGCGGTCCAGGCCGAAAGCAATACCGCCATGCGGCGGCACCCCGTATTCGAAGGCCGTCAAGAAAAAACCGAATTTTTCTTCCGCCTCAGCGGTACTTATGTTTAACAGTTGGAAAATTTTCTGCTGAAGTTCTTTTTTATGAATACGAATACTGCCGCCGGCAACTTCGACACCGTTATAGACAAGGTCATAAGCCTGGGAACGCACGGCTAAGGGTTCTTCATCCAGCATTAGGGTATCTTCCTCCAAGGGTGCGGTAAAAGGATGGTGGTTGGCCGTATACCTTTTGGCCTCCTGATCATAAGACAGTAACGGGAAGTCGATTACCCAGAGAAAATGGTCCTGATCTTTGGGTATCAACCCCAAACGCCCCGCCAGATGAAGCCTGAGCTGACCCATTACCTTCAATGCCGTTTCCCATTGATCCGCCACAAAGAGCAGAAGATCGCCAGGCTCACCCTGTAATTTTTCTTTAATGTCAAGGAGCTGGGAGGAAGTAAAAAATTTAGTCAAAGGCGTCTTAAAACCGTCTTCTGTTAACACTATCCAGGCCATACCCCCTGTTCCCCATGACTGTACCAGTCGGGTTAGATCATCCAGCTCTTTGCGGCTGAAATGCCCGCACCCGCGTGCATTCAGACCTTTTACCACCCCGCCTTTTTCCACAATCCCTTTGAACACTTGGAAAGCGGATTGCCCGGCGATTTCGGAAATATCCACTATCTCCATGCCAAAGCGGGTATCGGGTTTATCAGAACCAAACCTCTCCATGGCCTCCTTATAGGTAAGAACAGCGAAGGGGGTCTTTAACTCCTTGTGCAGCACCCGTTTAAAAAGATAAGCGACCAGCCCTTCAATTTCTCTCATGATATCGCGGCTGCTGCAGAAGGACATCTCGATGTCTATCTGGGTAAATTCGGGTTGACGATCAGCCCGAAGGTCTTCATCACGGAAACAACGTGCGATCTGAAAATACCTGTCTATTCCAGAAACCATCAAGAGTTGCTTAAACAGCTGCGGGGATTGGGGCAGGGCGAAAAAATTACCCGGGGAAGTCCGGCTGGGCACCAAAAAGTCTCGGGCACCTTCCGGTGTACTGCGAGTCAACATAGGCGTTTCAATTTCCCAGAAACCACGTTCATCAAGGTATTGCCTGGCGGACATCATGACTTTGTGCCGTATTTCCAGTGCGCGCTGCATTTCAAAACGCCGCAAATCCAGATAACGGTATTTTAAGCGCAGGTTTTCATCAGTATCAATACCGTCCTCAATGTAAAAAGGCGGTGTCTGGGAAGGGTTGATCACTTCCAGTTCTTCAGCATATATCTCAATTTCTCCTGTAGCCAGTTTGAGGTTGACCGTATCCGGCGAACGGTGTTTAACTTCACCCTTTACGGCTATAACATATTCGGCACGCAGCCTCTCCGCCTCACTAAAAAAAGATGCATTTCTCTGGCTGTCAAATACCACCTGAACGATCCCAGAACGGTCCCGTAAATCAAGAAATATAAGCCCGCCATGGTCTCTTTTACCCTGTACCCAACCCGCCAGGACCACCTTTTTATTTACATCCTCTTTAGTTAATAAACCGCAGTAGTGAGTTCTGTTTAGGTGCATAAATGATTTCCAGCCCCAAGAGGGCTTTAACTCCTTTCCTTTACTAGAATATCCAGGGCTTCGGCAAAAGAAAGCTCCAACTGTTCT
>DLUO01000086.1:0-1137 GCA_003444595.1 Bacillota bacterium | reverse complement strand
ACGGAGCGAGTAAAGCATAGAAAGCGCTTCTTCCTTTAATCCGGAACCCTGTACGGCCATAAAAACGCCCTCCGGCTCGCTCTCCTCCGGCCATAATTGCTCTTTTTCCATCGCCAGGGCTATCCTTTCCACACCCATTGCCAGCCCTACACCGGGAACAGCGGGACCGCCGCATATCTCCACCAGATTGTCATAACGCCCTCCTCCGCCCAGTGAGCCCTGGGCACCAATATCCTCGGAGATAAATTCAAAAGTAGTATTGGTATAATAATCCAGCCCTCTGACCATGTAAGGATCTACATAGTAAGGCACATTTAAGACATTTAACAACTCCAATACTCCTTTAAAATGATCACGGCAGTCTTGACAGAGATAGCTCTCCAATTGTGGGGCATCTTTCATCAGCTCCCTGCAGCCCTCCTCCTTGCAATCCAAAAGACGCAAGGGATTAAGCAGCGCTCTTCTCTGACAGTCTGCACACAGCATAGAAAGCTTTCCCCGGGCAAACTCCTTCAGGGCATCCTGGTAAGGAAACCTGCACTGGGGGCACCCAACGCTGTTAATATGCAACTGCAAATTTCTAAAGCCAAGGCTGGAAAAAAAATCTGCGGTGAATTTAATTACTTCTACATCGGCGATTGGCTCCCTTGTACCGAAAATCTCTATTCCCATCTGGTAGAACTGCCTCTGCCTGCCTGCCTGGGGCCTGTCATAACGAAACATGGGCCCATAATAAAAAAGCTTTACTGGCTGCGGCATATTATACAGGCCGTGTTCAATATAAGCCCGCACGACTCCGGCAGTTCCCTCAGGTCTTAAAGCCAGTTCCCTGCCTCCCCTGTCCTTAAAGTTATACATCTCCTTGTTCACAACGTCGCTTTCCTCTCCCACGCTGCGCACAAAAAGCTCCGTTTCTTCAAAGAGCGGGGTGCGGATTTCGTGCATGTTGTAAATGCTACACATCTTCTTAAAGGCATCTTCCAGAATATACCATTTCTGGACTTCCAAAGGAAGTATATCCCTTGTCCCACGAGGCGCTTTAATGCTCATTTAATCACACCCCTTTCCTATCGCTGCTCAATAGCTGGAAAAGAAAATAAATTAACCACGTAATGATTTTAGCCTAACGGGAACTCC
>DLUO01000133.1:4384-4923 GCA_003444595.1 Bacillota bacterium | reverse complement strand
AATTTAGCGTCCCCATCTTCCTTCAACCCCCGCAGGTAGTTGCTGATAATACTATCATAGTAGGCGGTATGTGAGAAAGCCTCCACCGCAAGATTATAGCGTGTTTCTAGGGAAAGGTCCCCTTTATGGCGGAGTTCTTCAATAACCATGCTGTATTTGGCCGGTTCCACCACGATAATGACGTCTCTGTAATTTTTAGCGGCAGACCTTACCATGGTCGGCCCCCCGATATCAATGTTTTCGATCGCCTCTTCCAGGGTAACGTTATCCCTGGCAATCACTTCCGGGAAGGGATAGAGGTTGACCGCCACCAGGTCAATTGCTTCAATGCCATGTTTCTGCATCTGCTCAAGATGAAGGGCAGAGTCTCTACGGCCGAGGATTCCGCCGTGAACCAGCGGGTGGAGAGTTTTCAAGCGCCCCTCCAAAATCTCGGGGAAACCTGTGAGCTCGCTTATATCCTTGACTTTTACCCCGGCCTCCCGCAGAGCTTTGGCGGTGCCTCCCGTAGAAATTATCTCCCAGCCCATAGCTTCTAG
>DLUO01000133.1:0-4047 GCA_003444595.1 Bacillota bacterium | reverse complement strand
CGTACAGCCGCTCACTTTTACCCCATAGTCCAGGGCCTGTTTGACACCTTCCAGCCCAGGAAAAGCAGGCAGAAGTGAAGGATGTATATTCATTATTCTGCCCCTGTACTTGTCAATAATAACAGGAGATACCAGGCGCATATAGCCGGCTAGAATAACCAGATCGATTCCTTTTTCTTCCAGCAGGGCGACAATAGCTTCATCGAAGGCTTTTCTTCCCGGGTAATCCCGCGGATTTATATAGATGGCCTCAATATTATGGCGTCTGGCCCTTTCAAGGGCATAGGCATCCTTGACATCGCTGATTACGGTCTTTATACGTCCTTTTATTTCCCCCCTTTCCACGGCATCGATAATGGCTTGCAAATTACTTCCATAACCTGAAGCCAGCACAGCCATATCCATTTTTTTACCCTCCCTAAATAATTGCGTCACCCTTCTTAAAGGATCTCTACTCCCTGTTCGTCGCCTTTCTTTTCGGCGATCAGGCCAATTTCCCAGGCTTTTTCTCCTTTGCTACGGATCTGCTCCAGCACCAGGGCCGATATCTCCGGTGCAGTGACCAGAACCATACCGATACCCATATTGAAGGTGCGGAACATTTCCCTCTCCTCCACGTGGCCGTACTTCTGTATAAGAGAAAAGACGGGCGGGATCTCCCAACTCTTCTTTCTGAGGAGCGCTTTTACTCCTGCCGGTAAAATTCTTGGCAGGTTAAGCTCCAGGCCGCCGCCGGTGATATGCGCTATCCCCTTGAGCTCATACCGGCGCAGCAAAGGAAGAATCAGGGGAACATATATAATTGTCGGTTTAAGCAACTCTTCTCCGAGGGTACAGCCCAGTTCCGGCAAAAATTGATCCAGGCTTAAGCCGGCATGCTCCAGCAACACTTTTCTTACCAGGGAAAACCCGTTGCTGTGAAGCCCGCTGGAGGCGACACCGATAAGAATATCGCCCGGAGCAATATGCGCGCCCGTAATGATCTTTTCTTTCTCGGCAATGCCTACGGCAAAACCGGCCAGATCATATTCTCCGGGAGGGTAAAAACCCGGCATTTCTGCCGTCTCGCCGCCCAAAAGGGCGCAGCCGGCCCGGCGGCACCCCTCCGCTACCCCCCCGATGATCTCGGTTGCCCTGTCTACATCAAGTTTGCCCACCGCAAGATAATCGAGGAAAAAAAGTGGCTCAGCGCCCTGGACAATCAGATCGTTTACACACATAGCCACGGCATCTATACCGACAGTATCATGTTTCTCCAGCATGAAGGCAATTTTCAACTTTGTTCCTACCCCGTCGGTAGCAGCAGCAAAAACAGGCTCTTTAAAAGCGTGCAGGTTGGGGCGGAAAAAGCCGGCAAACCCGCCGATATCCGTTAAAACCTCCGGGCGGAAAGTGGTGCGGACCATAGCTTTAATTCTTTGCACCACCTCCTCTCCTGCATCAATGTTTACTCCTGCTTTTTTGTAATCGAAACTTTCTTCCACAGTGTCACCCTCTTACCTCTTAAATAGGATATTCGCCGGTGAAACAGGCCAGGCAGAAGTCCTCCGCCGGCATCCCTACTGCTTCCAACATTCCCTGGAGGCTCAGGTACCCCAGGGAAGTAGCCCCGATTTCCTGCCGAATTTCTTCAATTTTGCGCTTCGCGGCAATTAGTTCTTCGGAATTCTGCATATCAATACCGTAAAAACAGGGTGAAATTATCGGTGAGGAACTGATTCGCAGGTGGACTTCTTTGGCTCCCGCTTTAAAGAACATGTCTACCAGTTTCTTGCTCGTCGTTCCTCTAACGATGGAGTCGTCCACGACGACAATCCGCTTTCCTTCTACCACTTTTTTTATGGGATTTAACTTTAACTGCACCCCGATATTACGGATCTCCTGCCGGGGTTGAATAAAGGTGCGCCCGATATAACGGTTTTTAATCAGGCCGACTTCATAGGGTAACCCTATCTCTTCGGCATAACCGGAGGCGGCTGCAATGCTGGAGTCCGGAACTCCCGTAACGATATCTGCCGCTGCAGGGTGCTCGCGGGCCAGCAGGCGCCCGAGCTTCTTGCGCACCAGATGGACATTTTTTCCGTTAATATTGCTATCAGGCCTGGCAAAATAGATAAATTCAAAAATACAGAGAGCCGAGCGCTGGGAGGGCATGATCTGGGTGCTTGTCATCCCCTCCTTCGTTATAACTACCATTTCCCCCGGATTAATATCCCGGATCATTTCCGCGCCGATCGTGTCGAAGGCGCAGCTCTCCGAGGCCAGGACATAGTAATCGTTCCACCGTCCCAGGGAAAGGGGCCTCATTCCATAAGGATCGCGCAGCCCCACAAGTTTATCTTCCGTCAAGAAAAGAAAAGAATAGGCTCCACGAAGATAAGGTGGGACAGCTTTAAGAGAAGTTATCAGATCATCGTTACCGTAGCGGGCAATTAGATGGGTTATAAGCTCGCTGTCAGTCGTGGTCTGAAAGATGGAACCTTCCTTTTCCAACCTGTCCCTCAGTTCACCGGCATTCACCAGATTCCCGTTATGGGCGACAGAAAGGCATCCATGGCGGTAACGGATTAAAAGCGGCTGAGCGTTCTCCGGGCGTGTTCCGCCGGTAGTGGAATAACGCACATGCCCGATAGCGGCCAGTGCAGGAATATTCTCCAGATTACGGAAATGAGGAAAGACCTCAGAAACCAGCCCCGGGCCTTTCTTTACATGAACCTTTTCCCCGTCGCTCAGAGCGATCCCGGCGCTCTCCTGTCCACGATGCTGCAGGGCATAAAGGGCATAGTTCGTCAGGCGTAGCAAATCCTCTCCCGGTGCAAAGATGCCAAATAATCCACAAGCCTCTTCCATTTTGTCTTGGGTTAACATGGAGCACATCCCTTCTAGGTGTCAATTTTTTTTGAATTAACGTTTCCCAGAGTTTAACCGGCTCCTTGCAGCATGCCAGTAGTTCAGATAAAAGCTGTTTCCTTGATCATCTCTATTTCCCGGGGAAAGATCCAGTTCCAGGCACACATAGATTATGAAGCTCTTTTTCCATAGCATCGCCTCTTTTAGCTTTTTTCCTGAAATAAGCCAAGCCTTTCATATATATAGGGGACAAAACGCAGATGTTTCTGGGGGTCAAAGCAGGATTCGATCTCTTCGGCAGTAAGCAGGGAAGCGATCTCGCGGTCATTTTCCAGTAACTGCCGGAAAGGCACTCGTTCCTCCCAGGAACGCATGGCATACTTCTGCACAAGGTCATAAGCTCTTTCCCGGGAGACTCCTTTTCCTACCAGAGTCAGAAGAACAGCCTGGGAGTAAATCAACCCGCCGGTTTTCTCCAGATTGGCCAGCATATTCCCGGGATAAACATGCAGATTCTTAATAATACGGTTCATTTGGTGGAGCATATAATCGACCAGAATAGTGGAATCCGGCAAAATGATCCTCTCGGCAGAGGAATGAGAGATATCGCGCTCATGCCAGAGAGGAATGTTTTCCAGTGAAATCTGGGCATTGGCACGGACTACGCGGGCAAGGCCGCTGATCTGCTCACAGGAAACCGGATTGCGCTTGTGGGGCATGGCAGAAGAACCTTTCTGCCCCTGGTAAAAAGGCTCCTCCAGTTCACGTATTTCAGTTTTTTGCAGACCTCTTATTTCCACGGCGAACTTGTCCAGGGAAGAAGCGATAAGCGCTAAAACCATAAGAAGCTCGGCATGCAGATCCCGCTGCAGGATCTGGGTGGAAATCGGAGCAGGTTTCAACCCCAGGCGCCGGCATACGGACTCCTCCACATCGGGATCCAGATGGGCAAAAGTCCCTACTGCACCGGAAATTTTTCCATAGGATACAGCTTCCTCGGCTCGCCGGAGCCTTTCCCGGTGCCTGTTCAGCTCATCCCACCACAGGGCAAATTTTAAGCCAAGCGTTATCGGTTCGGCGTGAACTCCATGCGTACGCCCGATCATAATCGTGTTCTGATGCTTCAGCACCTGCTCTTTTAAAGTTGCTGATAAAGCTGCCAGCCCTTCAGCGATCAGGCCGATTGCTTCCTTCAGC
>DLUO01000179.1:933-2933 GCA_003444595.1 Bacillota bacterium | reverse complement strand
GTAGCCTATCTCAGCCCCCAGAGCAGTAAAAACTTCCCTGAAGGGAGCAAAGGTTACACCGTCTTTGAGGAGCAGGGGATTTTGCAGCGCATGCATTCTGCCATCAATGTGCAGAAAGGAGGAAGGAATATAGTCATCTTTACTCTGCGCCGTCGCCGCTTCCCGTGTAGCGATAATTAAAAGCAGGAAAAAAAGGAGAGATAGACAGGAAAAAGCTAATTTCCTGTAGGCGCTATTGCTGTCTTTTGTAAGGGTTCGCTTTGCTTTGCTTCCGGCATCCAGTGCGGTTTTCACGTAAATCCATTCCTTTCTTTTTACTGGTATTATGGCGCTTATGGCTGGATTTTCCTTCATTTCCGGTTCAAGCCATTTTTACTATATTCACTTTAACAATATATTTTCCTTCCATTACAGGATATTTTTTGATAGTATTCATAATAAAGGTTTTTTTTGGAGGTTCTGATCTTGAGGAAACAGAGCTATGGCTTCTCTCCCGGCAAACCGCTTTAAGGGGGGAGACCTTCAGCTTCTTTTGAGATTTCCTGCAGCGCCTTGCTGGATGATGTGGATGGTGGAGAAAAGATGATTTGTACTTTAAACCGTTTTTACGGAACTTTGGCCCGGGTTTTGATACTTGCCCTGGTACTGGCGGCATGTCTTCCCTTTCCTGCCCCCGCGGTGTCGGCGCAGGACAACAGGGAGCTGCTGCAGGAGATAGAGGAGCATATTAAAAACTTTTATCTTTATCCCGTGGAGGAAGAGGACTTTCCTTTAAAATCGTTGGAAGACCTGCATCGTGTTTTAAAAGATCCCTATTCGTGTTATCTGGGAGAGGAGCAGTACAGGCTTTTTGAGGATAGCTTGGACCGGTCTCTTTACGGTGTAGGCATCTACCTGGAGATGAGAGATTCCTCAATCATCGTGGTCAACGTGGTTCCGGATTCTCCCGCCCGGAAGGCGGGGATAGAAAGCGGCGATTTGCTTATCGCCGTAGATGGCAGTCCTGTGACCCACCTTCCCCTGGAAGAGGTTGTTGCCCTGATACAGGGAGAAGAGGGGGAAAAGGTCACCCTGACGCTCCGCCGCCAGGAAACATTTCTGACTCTGACCCTGGTAAGAGAAAAAATAAGGCTTCCGGCGGTGGATTATACCTGGGCAGGCGACGGCATTGCCTTGGTGCACATCTATAACTTCGGAGAAGGGGCGGCTGGGGATATGGAGTTGATTATGGAGGAGTTGGAGCGGGAAGGACTGCGCGGGCTTATCTTCGACCTTCGTGCCAACCAGGGAGGTTATCTAAATGAGGCGCTGGAGATGGCCTCGCTTTTTAGCGATGGGACCCTGCTCCTGGTCAGAGACAGGGACACCTCCTGGCAGGCGATCCATGCTTGGGAAAAAGGCGGCGGTTCTTACCAAAGCGGCGGCCTTTATCCCGCCGTGGTCCTGATCGACGGGGGAACGGCCAGCGCCGCCGAGATATTCTCCGCTGCCCTGAAGGATAACTGGAAGGCTCTCCTGGTGGGAGAGGCATCCTTCGGGAAGGGAACCATGCAGAGCGTCCTGCCGCTGGAACATGGCGGCTATCTGAAATTAACCGTGGCGGAATTTGCCTCCCCGGGGGGTAATACCATTGAAGGTAGCGGCGTAGAACCTCATTTCCTGGTTCCTTCCGGGAAGGAGCAGCTTCAGACGGCGCTGTTGCTTTTACGTTACAAGTTGGAACAAGGACCCGCTGAAAACATTTTTGAGGAAGCCGGTCTGACCAGAGCACAGGAATTAGAAGGTTTAAGCCGGGTTCCACTGGAAATCGGGGGAGAGAGATATTTACCTTTACGGGCGGTGCTTTTATTAACGGGAAGAACCATTCAGCCTGGAGCTGAACCGGGAATCTACATTTTTTTCTGGGAAAACCGTCTTTACCGGCTGGATATTCAAAGAGAGATCCTGACCTGGAGCCGTGAGGGAGGAAAAAGCAGCGCTTTCCAAAAAGTAGCTATTAA
>DLUO01000179.1:0-742 GCA_003444595.1 Bacillota bacterium | reverse complement strand
CATTTGTGCAGCCAGTAAAAACAAGTTATAATGGGAAAAAACAGGCATGACAGATTTGAAAGGAGGCGCCAGGGCTTATTCCTTTACATATGTGGAGAAAAATCCCCGCCCAAACGATCTTTATTGTTTTTCTACTGATGTCTCAGTTTTTGGCTGCTATCCATCCCCGAGTTTTGACCGCAACTACACCTTCGGCTGTTTACCTGAACGGAGCAGCCTTGCAGTTTGATATTAGCCCGAACCTGCAGCATGGTGTCCCGATGTTCCCTTTGCGGAAGATATTTGAAGAAATGGGATATGATGTAAGCTGGGAAGCAGAGGCGAAAAGGGCAGTTTTGCAGGGTCCCGGGCGAGTTGTTGTTCTTTATCCGCAAAACCCCCTTTATTCCGTAAACGGAGCAGTATACCGCACGTCGAGCCCGCCTTTTATTGAGCGGGGACGCCTGATGGTAGGTATGGATTTTTTACAGCAGGGCGCCGGAATTGAGGAAGTGGTCTGGGACGAGGAGCAGGGTATCCTTTACCTGGAATACAGGAGCAGTGAGACGGATAATCATGAAGCACCCCTTCCGTTGGAGGAGGGCACCCCGGTTAATTTCGTAGAGGTGCTCCTTCCGGCCGGAAACGGCGTACAGGCAGGTGACAGCTTTGATATAGTTATTGCCGCCCCCTTTGTCAAGGATATCTACTCTTACGAGATTGTTTTCTTTTACAATCCCGAAATCATGGAAATTAAGGACCT
>DLUO01000180.1 GCA_003444595.1 Bacillota bacterium | reverse complement strand
GGACTCAAAATCCAGTGGGGCTCAAACCCCGTGCGGGTTCGACTCCCGCCTTCGGCACCACACGTAAAAAAGAGGTTTCAGGATTTTGTCCTGAAACCTCTTTTTTACACTATCAACCGTTTAAGTCCAGGGGGCCGATCTGCAGTTGAAAAATAATCATTTTTCAACCTGTAGAACTTCTTTTATTCCTACGCGCACAATTTCATTAACCGGCAGGTAGATATCCGTTGAAATTAACTCTCTGTTTTTTTCTTCTCCGCCCTCGAATACCAGACGGTATACTTTAACCTTGTATCCTTCTTCACCTTTTTGAACCTGGCGCCTTTCGCCTTTTGCCAAATTAGGGTCGGGATGTTCCAGTAAACTGGGAGGAATTATCTCGACATCCTCAGTCACAATTTCAACATTTCTAGCGGGATCCTTTTGGGCGCCAAAAAACGATAGGGTTACAGAGTCGTCTCCCACACGGCCCGCTAACATTACGGGAAAACCTCTGTTATTTTTTATCTTTAAATCAAGCAGGTCATAAGCTACTGTGGCGTCCTGCCCCAACGGGACATAAGAAACAGGCCTGCTGTGACTGGCTCTCTGCACGATTTCCAACTCAGCCCGCAAAGCGGCCAGGTACAGGGTTGTTGCCGCCTGGCAAATACCGCCGCCAATCCCGGGGACAAGCCGCTTGTTTTGCAGCACGGGTGCTTCCAAGTACCCCTTTTCTTTCGTTGCCCGGCCAACAACTTCATTAAAAGAGAAGGTTTCGCCGGGCTCTATAACCCACCCGGTAAGGGCGGCAACGGCCAGCTTTATGTTATGGTTCCTGTTATGGCTCCCGTTATCCAGAGGGGTTTCACTCGAGGCGAGACACCGGCTGAAATCGGGAAGATCTTCCGTCGCTACCTCAGGCAAAATCTCGTCTACCTGTAAAGGAATGCATTCCAATTGTCCCCG
Source organism: Bacillota bacterium (assembly GCA_003444595.1). GTDB lineage: Bacteria > Bacillota > Dethiobacteria > DTU022 > UBA8154 > UBA9862. Next base: position 3,499 of record DLUO01000180.1, on the reverse strand, counting down.
ATTTAAATAATCCTCAATTACAGCCATGCTTTCTGCAATGTTTAGTTTGGCCCCCGGTTTTTCTTTCAGGTAAAGGGGGATGCCATTTTTAATAACCAGGCAAGCATCTTCAGGTTCCCTGTCAATATATTGGCATAAAGCTTCCAACTCTCTCTGCAGATAGTGCGAAGAGACGGCGAGAGGAACTTCCAGTGTTTGTTTGTAAGGCAGCCATCTGACCGTATTAAAAATTCTGTTCCAGGACCCCGCACTGGGGGCTGCGGAAACGGCTTTGTCTATAACTTCATCAATTAAATATTCATATGTCCCACTGGAAAGAGATATAGTAAAATTGCTTTCACCCCAGCGGAGAGTAATTGCAGACGGCCTGTATAATTCGCGGCGCAACTTTTCTTTGGCGTCTACAATATCTAAGCCATCCAGCGATATACCCGACACTTCCGTTCCCGGACAGATTTTTTTATTATGATAGTAATAATAGGCTGCTCCCACCCCTCCAAGGGTGCTTACCAGCACCTGTGATAGCAGAATCAATATGAGCCACATCTTGTGATACCCTGACATTACCCCACTCCCAGGTGTATTTGTCCAATCCTTGCATCGCTTTTTATTCTTTTACCGAGACGGCCAGTTCCATTAACTTTTGTGCTCCTATTTCATAAATTTTGTTAAAGAGTTCTTCCGTAACAACTGTATTTTCCCGTGCTATTATTTCACCGCTATCTAATTTAATATCTTTTATCAGCGTCTTTCCAATCAGGGACTGACGCTGGCGCTGAACAAAGATACCTGCAGGATCCAGGCTGCTCTTCATTTCCGAAGCAAAAGATGCTTTTACGTTGCCACCGGGAGACTCGCCTTGTTCTGTCGTTCCTGCCGTAGAAATGTTTTCCTTCCCGGATAACTCCTTGTCCTGTGAACGAAAATTTTCGTTCATCTTTTCCGAACCGGATTGATTTTCACCGATATTTTCTGTAACAACTTCGGCTTCCTCTCCTACCACAAGGACTTCTTTGCCGATAGTAATCACATTTTCAACCATGATCGTCTTTTCAGCTTTACCTTCACTCATATAATAAAACTCGGCAAACTTCCCTGTTACTGTATCAACAGCATATTCACTGACGTCTCCCAGGTACTTCCCTTTTTTGGTTATGACTTTTGTGCCGATAACATCTACGCCCGTTTCAATCAATTCCTGCAAAATACCTACCTTCATCATATCAATCAGCACACCCTTGTCCTCTATAGTAACGGCGAACTCTCCAACCGCTTCGGCAGAACGAAAAGGGATACCTTTTAACTCTGGCCCGTCACTTTTTTCATCAAGAAGCAGGAATTCCACGGATTTTTGCTGCGGATTAACAATCAGGCCTTTTATGGTGCCGATCTGCACTCCGTCAGCAATACTGATGACCGGAGAACCAATTATCTCCTTACTTTTTTTCATCATTAATTTCCTCCTTTTATTTAGCCTTACCGGCTTCGATACCTGTTTTTAGACTGTTGTCAAACAACCGGCAGTTTCATGCCGTATAAAAAGTTACTCTTTGAGTGCCTGTTCCGCGCTTAGTTTTAAATGCGGCGGCACTTGAGAAAAAGGTAGATTAGGCTGTTCAAGCTCTATTAACAGTTCATTTAGCTTCTGCAGGTAACTCACCAGCCTTTTAAACTGGCTGTATAGAGCCGGAGAAAGAAAAGAAACGTTTTTCGCCAGAAAATCTTCCATCAGCTTCGCTGCATCCGCGTATCTCCCGTGCTCCCTGAAAAGAAAAACCAATTCCGTACAGATCATTCCCCTTATGGAACTGTCTTCGACATAGTCCAGAGCACTTTGGAAACGCTCAATGGCCAGGGCAATATTGTTGTCTTCTTTAGCCTGAAAGGCGGCATTAATCAATTCCTCCAAAGACGGTTCCTCGCCGGACGATAATGCTACCTCACTGCTGTCCGGTTCCAGGTTAGCAGGCGGCAGCAACAACTGCGGAGCATTTATGACGGCAGACAACAACTGCGGAGCGTTTATGACAACAGGCAACAACTGTGGAGCATTTATGGCAACAGGCAACAACTGCGAAGCATTTGTGCCGGCAGGCAACAAAAGCGGAGCGTTTGTGCCGGCAGGCAACAAAAGAAGCGGAGTGCTCTTCAGTACCTTATGGTGGGCTCTTATGCTATAAATAAGATATCCACCCGATACTGCCAGAAAAACTGTAGCAGCAAGGGCGGAAAGAGGAGATAAGATGCTCACCATCCCCGGGAAGAGAGAACAGATCACCAGAACCCAGAGAGCGAGAAGGAAGATTAAGAGTTTTGAACCGAAGAACAAATCTTTTTTAAGTAATAACAAGTAGTAAAAAACAGCCGCGGTCAGTATAATAAACAGATAATAAACCACCTTGGACCCTCTCCCGAGCACTAGCTAGTAAAGGAATAATTCGCCATAATAACCTTTTTTTCCTTTTCGTTTTACAAGCTCAGGAGAAAAGATTAAAAAAATTGTAGTTAGAGAGAGAAAATTTGGCATTTAACTTTTCCCTGTCGAATCCTGCGTTTGCCCAGGAAATAAAGCCTGATAAGTGTGGCTTATTTTCTTTTAAAGATGCCTGTGGGCATAAATCGGACGTTTTCCGCCGCCGATAAGGCACCTTCTCTGCTCCATTCTCTCCAGGGCAAAAATATTAAGAGGCACCGGCCTTTGGAAAATATCCGTTAAAGCGGTTTCTGGAAAATCAGTATATACTCGTGAACTTTATTGACGCGGAACACATAAGGAAAGCCCAAAGGACGCAAGTTGTTATACTCCATGCGGCGGTCCCAGATGATGATATCGTCCAGGATAAAACCCAGGTCGGTAAGGTTTCGGGTAAGATCCATGTGCAGGGGATAGAACCTGTTTTTCTTCCTGATATCCATAACTATTGCCAGGCAGTACCTGCCCTTTTTTAAAGCGGTATATACTTCGGAGAAAACACATTTAAGCTCATCCAGAAAAAGATCATAATTTCCGATATTACCAAGATCATTCAAGTTGTCACTATAATACCTGCCGGGCTTAAAGTCCGCACTGCGCTTTGCTCTTAACACATTCCAGTAGGGAGGAGAGGTTAGGCATAGATCCACTGTGCCGGGAACCACGTATTTAGACAAATAACGAGCGTCATCGTTTATGGCCTGTACAGTATAGGAATCTGCTTTTTCATCCAGCAGGCGTTTATGAAAAAGCCTGATATAATCCTTTGATATATCCAGACCAATCCCTTTCATCCCCAAACGCTGTGCCGCAATTAAGGTGCTTCCACTCCCTAAAAAAGGGTCCAGTATCATTTCCCCTCTATGAGCGTAAATTTCCAAAAGCCTTTCCACCAGAGCAGTAGGGAAAAGGGCCGGATGTTTTAGCCGTTTCTCCTGGGGATTTTTTTGAATATCGCTCCACACGCTTATACTGTATTTTGTCCATGTACGCCCGTCAAGTTTAGAACGTATTTTATTGTTCAAC
>DLUO01000008.1:1051-3244 GCA_003444595.1 Bacillota bacterium | reverse complement strand
AGATGTGTATAAGAGACAGCAGATAATCTCTTTCACTTTGGTTTCAAAGAAGTTGTTGGAATGGGCGGGGAGTATAACACAGGCTGTATCAGCGCCCCTCCCGGTCCCCGCCACTGAGATGATCTCCTCTCCATAGGGTATGAGTCCGGCATCCAGGGCCATGCCGGCGATCTCCACGCACACTTTTACACCTTGACCCAGCATGCGCAGGGCGGCGGCGATAATTTCTGCAGGGTAAAGCCCGCCGAATTTTAACCTCACTGCCCTGTCGACGCCGGCCAAAAGATGTGTAGTAGTAAGAACTTGAGCACCTTTTTGCAGAAGGTGCTGTTTCGCTTCCGGGGTGATCTCGCTTTCCCCGGGGCGAGCGAAGCCTACATGGTGAGTCACACAAACTACCCGGAGATCTTTATCCAGGAATTTTTCAGCGGTTTTACCGCTATTGGAAGCTACGACAATGTGTTTTATCCCCAGTTCTGCCGCCCTGTTAAGTGCTGCTTTTGCCGTTGCGTCGGTATTTGCTGGCCCGCTTTTCTCCCAAAGCAATGAAAACACTCCTTTGCAATATAATTATCATAAACCGAAAAAAAGTCGTGATATGACTGGTTGTTGAGAGTACTTAAACGGAAAAGCAAGAAACACTGTTTTTTTAGTATCCTTTTACCGGTTATATTATACTAGAGTTTCCCTCGTTTCCCAAGTACACACTGTGCCGCTTCATTCTCATATTAACTTTTCATGCCGGGCGACCTGCCCAAAAACGGATAAAAGCCCTACTTGCAATCGGTTCACACCCCCAATTTTCATATTAAATTGGCTTTCCGAGATTGACACATAAAGCTTTGATCTGCTATGATCAGAAAAAGTTCAATCCTGCTGGAGATTAGGGGGTGCATGTTTTTGGAAGAGCGGTTTTTAAGTGAAGGTATAACGTTTGACGATGTACTGCTGGTCCCTGCTCGTTCAAAAGTTATGCCCCGGGATATAGATATCAGCACAAGGGTGACCTCTTCAATACGCTTAAATATTCCCATTATGACTGCGGGTATGGATACGGTTACCGAGTCCCGCATGGCGATAGCTATTGCCAGAGAGGGCGGTATTGGAGTCGTGCACCGGAACTTGTCTATTGAACGGCAGGCTGAAGAAGTCGACAGGGTTAAGCGCTCCGAGCACGGCGTAATAACCAATCCTTTTCATCTCTCTCCGATGCATACAATTAGCGATGCAGCCGCTTTGATGGAGCGCTACCGCATTTCAGGTGTCCCTATCACTGTGGAGGGCAAGCTTGTCGGTATATTGACCAACCGCGACCTTCGCTTTGAAAGGGATTTCAGCCGCCTGATAAAAGATGTTATGACCAAAGATAACCTTATTACGGCGCCGGAGGGCACCACTCTGCAGGAGGCGCAGGAAATACTGGCGCGGCATAAAATTGAAAAACTGCCCATTGTCGACAAAGATTTTAATTTAAAAGGCCTTATCACCATCAAGGATATTGAGAAAACAATTGCTTATCCGCGTGCCGCTAAGGATCATAAAGGAAGGCTGTTGGTGGCTGCCGCTGTCGGGATAGCGAAGGATACCATGTCCAGAGTAGCTGCTCTACTGGAGGCAGGTGTAGATGCTCTGGTTGTTGATACTGCACATGGACATGCCGAACCGGTTTTGGAGGTAGTAAAGGCAATAAAAAAGAAATACCCCGAAGCCAATGTGATCGCCGGCAATATCGCTACGAGCGAAGCGGCGCGTGATCTGATACGTGCCGGCGCCGACGCTCTTAAAGTGGGGGTGGGCCCGGGGTCGATCTGTACTACCAGAGTTATTGCCGGTATCGGCGTTCCGCAGGTCACCGCTGTTTATAATGTTTCGCAGGTAGCGCACAGCTATAACATTCCGGTTATTGCGGATGGCGGCATTAAGTACTCAGGGGATATAACCAAAGCGCTGGCAGCCGGCGCCGACTGTGTTATGATTGGCAGCCTTTTTGCCGGCACCGAGGAAAGTCCCGGCGAAATGGAGATATTTCAGGGCCGCAGCTACAAGGTATACCGCGGTATGGGGTCTATCGGAGCCATGAAAGAGGGAGGAAGAGACCGATATTTTCAGGAGGATGAACAAAAGCTGGTGGCCGAAGGAATCGAAGGGCGAGTTCCCTACCGGGGGACCGTTTCCGATATGACCTTTCAACTG
>DLUO01000008.1:0-905 GCA_003444595.1 Bacillota bacterium | reverse complement strand
CCAACTATACACTGCGTTAACATCACTCTTTTAAGTGTGCTGTTTTGCAACCGCCTCCCGGCGGTTTTTTGCCATTGAGTCAAAATAAACTTTCGCTGCATAACATAGATTAACGTTTGGCGAAGTAGGTGAAGGTATGACGGGCGGCAACGGGAAAAAATGTATTTTTTGCAAAAAAATGAAGAATAATGGTTTTTATCTTTTAACTGCCTTCATTTGCCTTGATTGCGAAAAGGAAATAACTGCCCTTTCACCGGATGATTTAAAGTATAATAGCTATTTAAGCGACATTAAAATGTTTTGGAGGCAACTGGAACGCGAGGTGGTGTAAAATCAGCGGGACTTTAAGTCAGAGGGAAGCCCCTCTTTATACGGCAGCGAGGAATTATCTGAAGCGTGGATTTTTATCCTTTCATGTTCCCCTTCATGGCGGGGGAAGGGGTGCCCCTAATTTAGCGCGGAAGGGATACAGTGCCTACATGCCCTGGGATTTGACCGAGCTTGACACCCTGGATGACTTGCACCTGCCGGGCGGTGCGATTAAAAAAGCACAGGAGCTGGCTGCCTCCCTTTTTCATGCTGAAAAAACTTTTTTTCTTGTAAATGGAGTGACTGCCGGCCTTGTTTCCCTTTTTTTGGCCCTCTGCCGCCCCGGGGACAAAGTCCTGCTTACCAGAATATCACATAAAGCGGCTTTGCATGGCCTTATTCTCTCCGGAGCAAGACCTGTTTTTCTTCCTGTAGAAAAAGAAAGCGCTTCAGGCCTCCCCCTGAACGTGTCAGTTGAAACAGTTGAACAGGCATTGCGCCGGCATCCTGATGCCAGACTCCTGCTTGTTACCTCGCCTTCCTACTGGGGGATTACAGCCGATCTGCCCGCCATTAAAAAATTAACGGCCGGATAT
>DLUO01000077.1:318-3178 GCA_003444595.1 Bacillota bacterium | reverse complement strand
AGATGTGTATAAGAGACAGCAGCACTACGTGTCGGAGGTGGCGCGTGCAGCGGGGGTAAAAATACTGGAAGAGACTCCTGTCAGTGTGAAAGACATGGCGCATATCAGGCGGGATTTTGACTGGGTAATCGATGCCAGCGGTGTTTCAGCCATTTCCTTAAAGGCCCGGGGAAGTGCAGGAGAAAACAGGAGACGCTATGCCGTAACCTTACAGTACAGGTTGGAAGGGGATTTTTCTGGCCTTAAGGATTCCATGAAAGCGGTACTCGAACCTCATTACCAGGGTTATTACTGGATTTTTCCCAAAGTTGCGGCTGCAAGGGGGATCGCCAATGTGGGAATCGGCTGTTTTAGCTATCCATCAGAGAAGATAGATTTAAAAAAAGAAATATCCCGTATTCTTTACCAGGAGAATCTGCATGATTATAACATCCTGGAATACAGAGGGGGAAGAATTCCCCTGCAGCAGGCGTCGCCCTTTTTAAGGGACAATACCTTGCTGGTAGGGGACGCTGCCGGGTTGGCCTCACCTCTTCACGGAGGAGGGCTGGATATGGCGCTTCTTAGCGGAAAGCTGGCCGCTCTTTCGATCCTGCAGGGAGCACCCCACCTGTACGAGCAGCAACTCCGGCAAAAAATTAAACACAAAATTGTCTACGAAGAAAAATTTTACCAACTCTGGAGGCGCTATGGAATAGATTTCATGGAAAAATCCTTAAAGTCGGCTCTTTTTTGGGGCCGGAGAGACTTCCGCAAAGGGCTTCTCAAAGCCCTGCGAACTACATAACTTTGCTTCGGGATTGTCCAAAGAGTAGCTTTTTTTGAGAAAAAATCCGTATTTGGAAAATGAAAGGAAACTTTTTTGCGCCCAGGTCCGTCCCTATTATAAGGAAAAACAGCTCCCAGCCTTGATAAATTTCTTAAGCGGAACAGGAGGTGTAACTATCTATTATAGTAAAGAAGGACTGGAAAGGATAAGAAAAGAGGCCGAAGAATATTTAAAAAGAGAGAAGAAGAGGCCAGGGGGCATAAATATGAACTGGAAGACGGAACGCGCGTACTCTGTATTTATTGCCGGAATGCTTTTTTTCATAAGGGTGCCGCCCTGTTGAATACAAGGGGCATGACCTTTTTTGGACTAGATTGGTTAAATGAATCTGCTATTACGCTAATCTGTACCAAGTGCGGATTTATTCATTGGTTCGCGAAAGAAGTAAAGCAAGTATAGGCATAATCCCATATTATAAAATGATAATCAGAGCCAGGAGGTAAAAATGAAGTTCTTTGCAATCATCTTGCTCACATTCTTACTTGTCACATTCAGCTTTTTCCCGGCAGCCGCCCCGGCCCAGGGCCAAGCCCGGGAAATTTCTGTTTTTATCGACGGGCTTGCGGTTAATTTTGATGTCCAGCCCGTCATTCAGCAGAATAGAGTTTTAGTCCCTTTTCGTGCCGTGGCGGAGGCTTTGAACATCAAGGTTAGCTGGGATAACACGACGCAAACAGTAGAGGCTACCGGCGGGGGAGCGCTGGTTCAAATGCGAGTTGGCAACGAAACCGCTTTTCGCAACGGATCTCCTATCACCCTGGATGTGCCGCCGGTAATCCTCAACGGGAGGGTCCTGATACCGCTGCGCTTTTTTAGCGAGGCCTTTGACAGCAAAGTAGCCTGGGATCCCGCTACATACAGTGTGGAAATCATCTCCGCTCCCAAAGAGATGAAGGTGGTCGGCTTTTACGCGCTGGGTGACAGCAGAACCAGCAGTTGGACAAACCTTTTCAGCCGGGCTTACCCGGAAAGGGGTACGGGTCATACTGATGTGGTGGACGAGCTGGCCCTGGGCTGGTACACCTTCGATGGAGACGGCAATCTCCTCACATCGAGCCGGATAGGCTGGCAGCGTCCCCTTGGTTGGGAAGATGTATTGAAAGCCGCCGGGGAGTACTACCTGAGAACGGAGATGGTGATCCACGCTACGGACAGATCCGGGGAAATTTCCTCCGTGCTGTCAAACCAAAAGGCCGCCGCTGCGCTAATTGATGCCATTGCGGCAGAGGCGGCTCTGTACGACGGCGTTAACCTTAATTTTGAAGAGTTCGGACTGTCAAAAAGCGGCGAAGAGCCAGCCGCTGCTCAGCAACTGTTAACAGACTTTGTCCGCCTTTTGTCCGTAAAATTGAGGGCAGCCAATAAAAGCCTGACACTAACCATCCATCCCCTCAACAGCGCCTATAAAGGCTATGACTACAAAGCCCTGGGCGAGCTTGCCGATCAGATAATCATCATGGCCTATGATTACGGTCCGAAGCCGGAACCGGTAAGCCTTGTCGTCCAGGCAATAGAAATGGCCAAGGAAATTGTCCCGCCGCAAAAGCTGCTGCTGGGTATCTCAGCCTATTATGAGACGGCAGAGAGCATTGTGCCCAAGCTTGGTATTGCCAAGCGTTATGAGCTGCAGGGGATTGCTCTCTGGCGCCTGGGTCTGGTTCCCCGGGAAATGTGGGATGTTCTGCGGAGCAATGTCCTTTAAAATATACCGGGATAAAAGACACAGGCTTTGCCTGCAGGTAGATTGTACAGGTAAATTTATGTAAGAAAAAAACTGTTTTTGGAAAGCCGGCTTAAAGAGTAGACCTTACTCAACCCCAGGCTTTCTTTTTTTTAGGGGGTAAGATTTGCCTCCGGAGCGTGGAAAATTAAATTTGCATTGTCGTAAAATTTAGCATCATCTGCCATTGCTATAAAACTTTAACTAAAGTATTAAAAAAGGTTAAAAAAATATGAAGATATCTTAAAGATTCGTGCTGGGGATTAAAAGGAGAGGTTGCCCGTTTTTACATTTATTATAAAATATAGGTT
>DLUO01000077.1:0-173 GCA_003444595.1 Bacillota bacterium | reverse complement strand
TACATTTATTATAAAATATAGGTTGACATAACATTTTTTGAAGAGGAGAGTAGAAATATTTTAAATTTGACCAAATGGGATATTCTCTCCTCCAGATAAAAAGGGAGGCTACATAATGCTTTTGAAAAGCAAGCTGGGAAGTCTTTTACTGTTTGTCTTTGTTTTGTTTTTTT
>DLUO01000068.1 GCA_003444595.1 Bacillota bacterium | reverse complement strand
CCGCCCCAGGAACGTATCCTGGAAAATTACTCCAGGGTATTAAACGCTGATCTGGTTATGCCAGGCTTCGTAAATACACATACCCACGCTGCTATGACCCTTTTCCGCGGTTATGCCGACGATATGCCTCTTAAAGATTGGTTGGAAAAGAAGATCTGGCCGGCGGAAGCCAGGTTAAAAAGAGAGGATATTTATTGGGGGACCTTACTGGCTATTTGTGAAATGATCAGGGGAGGGACCACCTGTTTTGCCGATATGTACTTCGAGATGGACGAGGTTGCCCGGGCATGCCAGGAGAGCGGCATCAGGGCTTCTCTGGCGCAAGGACTTATCGGGTTGGATAAAATAAAAGGCTTGATGGGGTTGAAGGAAAGCAAGAGCCTGGTTAAAAACTGGCATCACGCCGGCGATGGTAGAATAACAATAATGCTGGGACCTCATGCGCCTTACACATGTCCGCCGGAATACTTGAAAAAAGTAGCCAAAACGGCTGAACAGCTCAATGTCCCCATTCACATACATCTGGCGGAGACCCGCGGGGAAGTAGAAGAGAGCCTTAAAGTACACGGCAAAACTCCTGTAAAACTGGTCAGCGATCTCGGCTTGCTGGAGCAACGCGTGCTTGCCGCCCACTGTGTCCATCTTTCTCCCGAAGATATAGAACTTTTGGCAGAAAAAAAAGTGGCTGTCGCCCATAACCCCGGAAGCAATCTTAAGCTGGGTTCGGGTGTTGCCCCTTTAACGGAGATGCTGCAAAAAAATATCCTGGTATCCCTGGGAACCGATGGCGCTGCCAGCAATAACAACCTGGATATGGTAGAAGAAATGAGAACGGCAGCGCTGTTACAAAAAGGGTTAAAAGAAGACGCTGCGGCAATACCAGCCGGAACAGCTTTAAAGCTGGCTACTCTCAATGGTCCGGCATCACTTTTCCTGAATGACAATATTGGGACGCTCCGGAAGGGAGCGAAAGCGGATCTGATTGGAGTTTCATTAAAAAAGCCCCACCTCTCCCCCCTGTATAACCTTCCGGCACACCTGGTATACAGTGCTGCTGCTTCAGATGTGGAGCTGGTTATGGTTAATGGCGTAATATTAATGGAGAAAAGAGTATTATTAACAATAGACGAAGAAAAGGTGCTTTACGAAGCGCAAAAAAGAGCTGATAAGCTTGTTAACGCTTAAATATTTTACTTTTCATTGGAAAAGGGCTTCTATTTCATGTTCTTTAACCTAGTACACCGGATAGATTTAAATAACCGGAGGGATTATCAATTGATCGTTTTATTAACTAACGATGACGGAATCTACGCTGAAGGGATTCAAATCCTAAGCGACACCTTATTGCAGGATGAAACGGTCAATATTTATATTGTCGCTCCCGACCATGAACGTAGCGCCACAGGGCATGCCATTACCATGCACCGTCCGCTGAGAGCTGAGGAAGTTAAGTTTTATCATAATGTGGCTTTAAAGGGGTGGTCTGTTAATGGAACACCTTCGGATTGCGTGAAACTGGCGATCGAGTATTTACTTCCCCATAAACCCGACCTGGTCATCTCCGGTATAAATCGTGGGGCCAACCTGGGTACTGACGTCCTTTATTCCGGGACGGTATCTGCAGCTATCGAGGCTACCATACTGGGCGTCCCGGCCATGGCTGTATCTGTAATTGAGCATGCGGACCCTGATTTTCGTTTTGCTGCTAATTTTGTGTTACGCTTTCTTCGCACTATCGATAACTATAATTTACCGAACAATACTTTACTAAATATAAATATACCCGGCAAGACACGCAAGGATATCGCCGGAGTTGCCGTTACACGTTTGGGATTGCGGCAATACCGTAATGCTTTCCAAAAAAGAATCGACCCCCGCGGCAGAGATTATTACTGGCTGGCAGGAGAGTTGGTCGATCCTGCTGAAGGAGAAAAAGAAGACACCGATGTCGTCGCCGTTAAAAATTCCTATATTTCTATAACTCCTGTTCACTTTGATTTAACCAATTACCATTTAATGAACGATTTAAAAAAAATTAAATGGCAAATTTAGTTAGCACAAAAAAATAAAAAAATGTTATACTTCTTCCTTTCCGGCATACAATTATTTTAAGGCTGAGAAAGGATTTTTTATATGTTTCTTTTTCCAAAGAAGAACACAAACCTGCAATTAGATAAATTTTTGCTGCCGGTTCTTTTATTGTTACTTGTATTCCTGTCCTACTATAACTTCATCTTCCTGGAAAATGCCCGCCCCGGGAAAATACTCCAGGACACTTTACAAAGCATGGAAGAAAATTATGACACGTTCGATATCGAAATTATAGAGCGCGGAGAAGGGTACAGGATATATTTCACAGGCAGTCTTAAGGATAAGGATATAATTTATGGCAATATAGCCGGCCATAAGCTGGATATTTACAAGCATTCTTCAGGAGAGCTTTTTATAAAAGATTTAAAAGACGGCATTTGGAAAAGTGCTGCAGAACTAAAACTTGATTCTCTACATGACTTTTTTGTTTCTCCTTTGCAACTGCTTCCCTTATGGTCCCATCTTTTTAAAAACGCAAAGCTGATTAATTATCCTGATAGCCAAGAAAAAATTATTCAACTGAATATTTCACCGCAGGAAATGGAAGAAGCTGGTATATTTAAGGATTATTTCCAGGACGGCTCCTTCTGGCTGGAATGTTTGGTCTTCATTGATCCAGAAAATTTATTTATTAACCAGGTTGTCCTTTCCTTATACGACCAAAAAAAACTGGAAAGTATTTTAAGCAGGACTTTTTCTATTCGTCATTCAGAAAATGGTTTTCCTGACGCGATTCCTGCATTAATCTTAGGGGACGGGACAGGTCGCCGGAGGTAATAGTATTTAGTTCCTGCTGCCCTTCATCAGGAGTAGACAAAATCATCCTAAGGGAGGGGACAGGCTCTTACTATTACATAAATCTTGTTATTAAAGGTTATACTTTCTTTAGTAAATTATTTTATCATTCTCCGGAAGGCTGCGCCAAGCTGTTTTTTTATGTTGCAGGTTATATATAAATGAACTATACTATAAGCAGGTAAATTTTTAAAAATTTTTAAAATAGCACCTAATGGTTGCTAAAAAAATGGGAGTTGTTAATTTATGAAGAAAATAATTCTTATAGAACCAAAGACGAGGAAAGGTCATGTCTACAGTACTGTGCGGATG
>DLUO01000141.1 GCA_003444595.1 Bacillota bacterium | reverse complement strand
GGGTGGGAGAGGAGAAACCGGAGGAAGAGCTTATGGGGAATATTGTTGATGCATTATTATTATGTGCATCTTTATGTAATTTATTCTTCTATTTTGTTAAAAAAACAACAGGTAAAATATACCAGCAGCCTTGCTTTTTAAAATATATGATGTTAAAATACTGATGTTAAATAAATATACTATTTGGCCTAAACGAGGAGGTGACGTATGAGGATCGTTGCCGGCACAGCAAAAGGCAGGCTTTTGAAATCACCGAAGGGAAGAAATAGCAGACCTACTTCCAGTAAGGTAAAGTCTGCTTTTTTTAATATAATAGGTGATTCTATTTACAATGCCGGCTTTTTAGATCTTTTTTCCGGAACCGGAAATGTTGGTATCGAAGCATTAAGCAGGGGAGCCGAAAGAGCTGTATTTGTAGAAAAAGACAGCGGTTCTGTACAGCTGCTTCGACAAAACATTATATTGACTGGAATGCAAGAATTCGCCACGGTTTTACCATATGACGTTTGCCGGGCCATAAAAACCCTGGGAGAAAAAAAAGAGTTGTTTAACATCATTTACATCGACCCGCCTTATAAGTACCAGGATCTGGAAGGGGTGCTGGATTCCCTGGCTAAACAAACCTTGGTGGAAAAGGGAGGCATAATTGCCGTAGAGAGAGACAGCCGTACCGGAGAGCAAGAATGGCTACATAACGCTCCTTTCCAGTTCTGGCAGAAGAAAATTTACGGGAGTTCTATGCTTATATTTTTTAAAAACCGGGAATCATCATAGCTTGACTAAATATTGCCAGGTAAAACGGTTTAATTAGTTGAAGGGAGGTATTTTACTTGGGAGTAGCTGTTTATCCGGGGAGCTTTGATCCTGTCACCAATGGTCATCTGGATATTATTGACCGTGCCAGTAAGGTATTTGACCATTTAATTGTTGCTGTACTGGAAAATCCTAGAAAGAATGCTATTTTCAGCATGGATGAAAGAGTGGAAATGCTTAACAGCATTGTGGGACAGTATAAAAATGTTGAAGTAGATTGTTTCCGGGGACTTTTAGTAAACTATGTTCAAAAACGGAATGCTTCTATTATTATTAAGGGTCTACGGGCTATGTCGGATTTTGAGTTTGAATTTCAAATGGCTCTGGTAAACAGGAAGTTAAGCGAGAATGTGGAAACATTATTTATGATGACAAATAACATGTACTCCTATGTCAGCTCTAGTATTGTTAAAGAGATCGCCGGTTATGGTGGAGATATAAGGGCACTCGTTCCCTCTCAGGTTTACCAGAGGATCAAGGATAAGTTTGCTGCACATTTTAAAAATGTCTAGCCGGCGTTTTTCCTGTTTTTGCCTTTATTTTTTTATAAATGCAGAACAGCAGTGAGACGGCAAGTAGAAAAAGAAGAATACCAAGGGCTCGTTCTCCCATAAAAATGGTCCTTTCATACCAGAAGGGCAGGCTTCCCTGGGGTACGGTTTGGAGGAAAACCGGTAAAGTTCTTGCACTCCTTAATACCGGCAACCCGAGAGGCCCGAAAAGAAGCAGGCAATAAAGGCCGGCCAGCGCGGCATGAAGGAACCGGGCACAGATATAGGGAAAAATGTTTATATCGGTAGGGCTGATAATGCTTGCTACCTGGGCGTGGACGGATAATCCGCTCCAGGCTATGATTGCGCTCACGGCAATAATTCTATGTTCTAGCGGTACCCCCTGTACGGTGCCGGCGAACTGGCATCCCAGGTCGATCTCGAAAAGTCCGCTGATAAATGCTGGAGAGAGGGCGGTATCCAAACCGATCAGGGAAAGAAGATGTGAAAACCCCGAGGAGAAGAGCGCGACAACTCCGACGAGATCCAGCACGGAAATGATTACAGAGAAAAGGATAATGAAGCCTCCTATAAGCAGGAGGGTATTAACAGAGTCTTTTATGGCTTCTCCCATGAGCCGGCCAAAAGGCCGGCCGTCTTCTTTTCTGGCTTTAACAAGCGCTTCGAAGGCCAGGGTAAGGATGTTTTTATTTTCCAGGGGTTTATTTTTTTCTTTTTCTGAAGGACGGGCTTTATAAAAGCGCATTACAAAACCAACGGAGATGCTGGAGAGGTAGTGCGCTGCAGCGATGACCGGGCCTGCCTGTGGGGCATGGAGCATACCTACAGCCACTGCTCCAAACATGAACAGCGGATCTGCTGTGTTTACAAAACTGAGCAGGCGTTCTGCTTCGACTTTATTGCATAATTTTTGCTGTCGCAGTTTACTGGTCAACACGGCACCTATGGGGAAACCGGAAGCAAGCCCCATTGCCATAACAAAAGAGCCTGTTCCCGGAACGTTAAAAAGCGGCCGCATTACGGGTTCCAATAAAACACCGAGAAAATGAACAACACCAAGCCCGATCAGCACCTGGGAGAAGATAAAAAAAGGCAAAAGAGCGGGGAAGACAATGTTCCACCAGATAGAGAGGCCGTTTAAAGCGGCCTCAAAAGCTTCTTTGGGATAGATTACCAGTGCTATGGTTACAACAACGGCAATGATTCCGGGAAGGTAGAAATGTAAAATATTTCTGTAAGATGTCTTAAACATTCTTTTGCTCCTTAAAGATAAAATAAAAGTGCTGGCAGGAAGATCCGTAAGAGAGCCGCC
>DLUO01000093.1:4793-5887 GCA_003444595.1 Bacillota bacterium | reverse complement strand
GCATCTACGCCATAACGGCTGGAAAGGTATCTGTTTAAGGTTTCGTTTAGCTCCCTCAGACGTTGCTCCAAAGCTTGCTTGGCGGTATGGAATGATGCGGCATCATCGCCATAAGTTAACTGGATATGTTTAAATTGGTTAAAAGCATCAGCAACAACCTGCATCTTCTCTTTCAACTCCGGCTTTTTCAAAAGACCATCCACTGTAAAAGTGAGGGCGTCGCTTAACTCCTCTTGCGTCACAAACCCCACCAGAGTGTTGCCGCATCTAATGTTAAAGTCTATATCGGGAAGCGGTTCGAGCCCCAGGTTGGGTTTATTGTAATCAGGGTCCACACATGACATCAGCTTTAAGAAAAGGCGCAGCTTGGCAATCTCCACAGCCTCGTTCATAATATCAACACCATAGAGATTATTGAGGATGATGTTTTTATAAATAAAGTACTTTAAGTTTGGATGTATCGGTGCCCGCACCTGCTCGCACACTTTTTCAAAAAACTTGTACTTTCCTTTTGGCGCCTCCTGTGTATAGCTCTCCATCCTTTGCAGGCAGGCATTGTACAGTGGCTCCAAAATATTCAGTGCCGCAAATAAGAAAGCGCCCGAACCGCACGTGGGATCAAGAATGGTAATCTTGAGCAACGCATTATAAAAGTAACGAATAAAAACGGGGTCGTCGATACTCTCCACCGCATCCTGGGCAAACTGCAGTATATTCAGGTTACAGGTTATGAAATCATTGATCTCCCTGATCTCGCCTTTTTCTATCTTTGCCTTTACCTCGAAATAGCGGTTGCGGCGCTCCACTACCTCCCGCCAGATTTCCGTGGGCAGGGCGTATTCTGGAGCGGCTGGCTTGTTCCATTCTTTCCTCCGCTCCAGTAAATCCGGTTGTTCTGGATCAAGTCCCGCGGCAATTTCAGGCGGCAGCTCGAGCTCGACTCCCTTTTTCACAGCGTCGTAGATATATCTGTCCGGATTCTCCTTAAGGCTCCGCCATAGAGGGGATTCAGGTTTAAAAGCTTCAGGATAATTTCGCTTGATCTCGTCAAATAAAAAAGGGATGATACAATTTTTACTGATATAGCCGGTAAT
>DLUO01000093.1:0-4640 GCA_003444595.1 Bacillota bacterium | reverse complement strand
CCCGCGGCATCGGGCCTCACATCCAGGTGCCATTCCCATTCGTCAAAAAAATCAAAAAGCAGTTTAAAGGCTTCATCGGCAATTTGAATATCCGGGTTTTCTTTTTCCAGTTTGTGAACATCAAAAAGCCCGCCGTTGAGATAGGGAACATTGCCGATTTCTGCCCTCAACTCTGGGGAATGCTCGGGAGAACCAAGTCCTTTATGAAATAAGGTGAGAAGAAAGGCGCGGTAGAAATTGTAAAATTTATTATTACCCTTTTTTTCTTGTATTGCTGCCAGTTTGTTTCTTAAATAATTTCGGTCGTTATCCAGAAATCCTTTTTTTTGAATGAAGTAGCAGAACATCAGGCGGTTCAACATAAGGGAAGCGTACCACTCTCTGGATACCTGGTCTGTTATACCTTCTATAAAGCTTAAAAAAGCTGTATGCTCTTTTTTAAACCTGTCGTAAAAGCGTTTTGTTATCTTTTCAGCATTGGCAGCAAAATTTTCCTTCATACGCGCAGAGACATCGACAATTGTGAGGTTATCTTCTTCATCAAGAGTAAAAAAAATGCCGCTCAACCTTTGATAGAGAAGTTCCGGTTCCTGGTGGCTGAACCATTTGGTTTCGCGAATTTGCTCAGGTCTATCCGCTTCGCGGATGGATAGCTGCCAGATCTGGGCCGTGTTCCTTCGGTCAACAAAAATAATTAGGTGCTCATGATATAGTTTGGCGATCTTATTGTGTATTTTTTTGCGCGTATTATAATTAGGGATGCCGTCTTCACTAACGGGAGTGCAAACAAAAACAATAAAGCCGGCTTTCTCCGCAACCGCCTTCAGGTGATAGCTTTCATTTTCATCCCGTTCCATGACTTCCGTAGTGCAGTAATTCCAGCCAAGATCATTGAACAGTTCTGATAACCTGCAATCCTTGATATATCGCTTAAAATCCGTTTTATTAATGCAATTCAACGTTTTGCCACCTCAACTTCTTATACCCATGGAAGTGATAATCTGCGGTATATCAAACTGATCGCCGCCATTGTCTTCAATTATACAAAGCCTTCCCTCTTCGCGTAGGTTAACCACCAGGGAAGCCAACTCCTGGTCGTCAATACCCAGCTTAAATCTGCGGTTGAGCAGGTCTTTTGCGCTCTCTCGCAGGGGATATTTGTAGATATCATCGATCGCTTTTTTTAACTCCGGATGCTCTAAAAGCGTATTTTTGATCTCCTCATAGTAGCGGTTCAGGCGCATATAGGTTTTGTACCTGGCTCCCGACCGTTTGCCTAACTGGCCACCGCTGCTTATCTCTTCCTTTTTGCTTATCTCCACCGCTTTTTCTACTAGAGCATGGTGGTTCGCCAATTTTTCCTGCGGAGGAGTATTGTAATCACATTCGAGGGCCTTTAAAATGCGCATCTGGTTTTTAGAGATAACCCTGCCATCACGGTCAAGCCAGGTCAAAACATCTATATCATGTGGCGTCTTGTGGTAAGTAATGACGCCCTCCTTTTCAAACATGCTTTCAGGCTTCTGCTTGGTTGCATAAATAACATTAGGCAGTTTAGGGATAATATTTTTCAACTCCGGTCTGGCCTTAACCGCCTGATTCCAGATCTCATAGGCCGTAGAGGTGAGATCGACTTCATTATCATCTTCTTCATCCAGGATACCTGCCTTTTCATTATATAAATCCTGAATGTTAACGGGATCTCCATCAAAAAAAATCTCGTCTGAACCCACTACCTCGGCATTTTGTTTGATGCGGTTTGCAAGCCTACCGCGCAGGTTGATTATTTTTTCCACCCCGTCCGCCGGCAAGAAGGAGTAGCACAGTATCCGGGAAGATTTCTGACCTATCCTGTCTACCCTGCCTGCCCTCTGTATAAGCCGGATCAGAGCCCAGGGGAGATCAAAATTAACAATAATATGAGCATCCTGAAGGTTTTGACCTTCGCTTAAAATATCTGTGGAAAGGAGGACTCTAATTTCATTGCCGACTGCTTCTCGTTCAACGATGTCAACGCCGTTACTCCTGGGGCTGAATCTTTTAACAATTTCCGTTGGGTTTTCCACATCACCGGTGACACAGGCCAACTGTTTTATTCCTCTCCGTACCAACTCTCTTCCCAAATAGTTCACTGTATCGGCAAACTGAGAAAAAATAAGCAGTTTATCATCTCGATGCGTTGTCGTTAAGAGACTTTCCAGTGCATTAATTTTCTTGTCATTTTGGGGATCCCATTTAGCGCCAATTTTCATGATCTCGAGTATTATTTCACTGTCCTTTTGTAGCTGTTCCCTTAAAACAGGGGTAAAATGTTTGGAGCTTATCCACTGGAATTTATGAGCAGTGTTTTGCATCTGCTGATAGATAGATCCTGCTTCAGACTGGTAGCGCCCGAAATCTGTACTCAGTGCAATAGCATGGTCAGAGGAAGTAAATTCGGAATCAGGCTCTGAAGCATCGTTCTCTTCCAAAAACTCATTCATAAAGTCCGTTTCCTGGCTGCCGATAGGCAGGGGCAGATCATTATCGATGGCATATAAAAAAATCATATTTCTCATAACGTGCCTGGACAGGGACAGCAGAAAGGCGTAACCGCTGCTTTCCAATCTTTTGAAAAGATTAGTGCGGCAAAAACCCATGAGCTGTTTACCGGCTTTAGACAAGTTATTCAGAATTTTTTGCTCAGCAGGAGTCACCCTGTTGCTGGAGTTACCTGAATTAATGAAATTGCCTAACCCATAGCGGGGCAGATCCAGCTGATTAATGAGATTAACCACATCTTCGGAATACATCCGGGCATAAACATCATCGGGATCGCTAGGGTCAAAATCATACTCTATTTTTTTAGGCATCCGCTCGGGAAAATAGAATCTGTCTCCGCTTATAAATTCCAGATAATACCTGTTCGTATTTTCATCCAGTTCTGCATAGTTGTTTTTAATAAAAGTTCTAGTTCTGCGCACCATATAGAGCTTGAGCAGTTCCCGCCAATCTTCGGAATAATCGCTTTTCTCAAAAGCCAGCAAGCTGTTGGGGGAATACTGGTAAGTGGCAACAAATTCGACCGGCCCGCCAATTTTCTCTATAAAGCGTTCAGGCGAAACGCCCAAATCTTTATCTTCAGGGAGAAACAATCTTAGCTGATTAGAAATATCATGGTATGTTTTATTGTAAGGGGTAGCCGTTAGAAGAATTACCTTGCTTTCATTACGTTTGATATATTCTCTAACAAGCCCATATCTCTTCCCTTCACGGTTTCTAAGGTTATGGCTTTCATCAATGATTATCAAACGGTAGCGACGCTCTTCCAGAAAATTTTCATTAACCATAGAGATGCTTTTAACTTTACCCCTGATTTCGTATTTATGAAGGTGGTGCTCCCACATGGAAACGAGGTTTTTGGGGCAGATGACCAGTGTCTCAAGAAAAAAAGTCTCTTCAAAAACTTTGGCCAGGGCACATGCCGTTAAAGTTTTGCCGAGTCCGACAACATCACCAATGATTACCCCGCCTCTCTTGTCCAAGTGACGTGCGGCAATGGAAACGGCGCTCTGCTGAAATGGAAGAAGTTCACGCTTAAAAATACTGGGTACCAAATAACTATTTAACCCCAGCTGGGCTTCCTGGGATAAGTGATATGCTGTTTTCAAATACACATAGTAAGGTTTAATAAGTCTTTCACCGGCCCAACTCTCATCGATAATGTTCGCCAGTTCGTCTGTTATATCGATGCAGTAACGGTCGTTCCACCGTTCATTAAACCAACGTTCAAGCTTTCTGGCGGCATCCTGCTCCAGAACATCAATATTCAGTTCACCCTGATGTTGAAGTCCTGCCAAAGTAAGGTTACTGCTTCCTAGGTAGCCGATCAATGGAGTAAAATCATCCTGCCGGTACAATAAATATAGCTTGGCGTGAAGAGTATGTTTAAGGAATAGTTTGACAATTACCTTTTTACTTTTGAGTTGCTCTGCCAGTTTTCTTAACCCCTGTTCATCTTCTTCGGTAGGTATGCCGAACATCAACTGCTGTCGAAAATCCGCAGCCATTTTCTTTTTTAAAACAGAGGCTGTGGCATTATCCATCAGGCCCTCTTCTCTTTTTGCCAGGTGCTGTTTTAGTAGGTCTTCCGAGGGTCGCTGCATTCCGATGAGCAAACGGCAGCATCCTCCGCCATTACCTTCGTAGGAATCAATAAATTCAGTTAAATGCTTCCACCCTCTCAAGTTAAAATAACCTACACAAAAATCCGCTTTATAGGAGACCGCCATAGTTTTTTTGAGGTTTTCGCCCAAATGATTTTCAATATTATCGAAAATTGTCGGCATATATCTATCTCTCCCGTAAAACATTTAACTTGTATTTGTAATAAACAATACAAAAGATGCGAATTATCTATAATATTATTTCTATATATAGGTATATTTTTCCTTTACAGTAACATGATAATTTTTATCGAAATAAAAGCTATTCTACATGAATTAGAGGTAATATATCAAAATATGTAGATGCAACAAAAATATCTAATGCCTTCAGTTCAATCAATACTCTCGCTAAAGATCCAGATGTATAATTATAATTATTGCTTGTGCTGGTTGCCGCAGAAGCTGAGTATCTAGTCACGGGGGATAACGATTTAT
>DLUO01000121.1 GCA_003444595.1 Bacillota bacterium | reverse complement strand
GATTTTATTTTGTTTTGGTAATAATAAGTTTCCGTACCTGAAGCATACTTGTTGTTCAGGCTGGCATTGGCATGGATGCTTATGAACAGGTCGGCCTTGGCTTTTTCTGCGAGGGCTGCTCTTTCTGCCAGGGTCAGGGAGGTGTCATTTTTACGCGTCATTACCACGTTAAAACCCCTGGCACGCAGCAATTCTTCCAGGTATAAAGACACTGTCAGATTGATATTTTTTTCTTTTAAACCACTGACGCCGGTTGCTCCTTTATCTTGCCCACCGTGCCCGGGATCGATGACAACAGTGATATTTTGGGATTGGGTTACATCGTAAGCTTTAGCGCTGGAGTTTCCCCGTGATACTATATTAATTGGCGTGGTATATTCACTGCTGACCCATCCGTACTGTCCTGTTGGGGTGCGGACATAATACCAGCCGTTCTGTTCTTGCTGAATGAGAAGATGGTTTCCGCAAAAAACCCGGCCTGTTTGAGTATAGTCCAGCCCCGGGCCGGAGCGTACCCTCAAGATATCCGCGGTTACGGCGGCAAGGCGAATAAAAGGATCAGCCCCCTTCTCTTCGCTATTCTTATCCTCCTCCAGCTTTTGGGTACACCATCCGGCTACCCACCCCTGCCTACCGTCCGGGAGCTCCACCTGCAGCCAATCTTCTTTTGTTTTATCCAGGACTGTAAGAATCATACCTTTGGTAAGTTCCCCAAGAGGTGTGCTGTTTAGTTGCGGCTGTTCCCTTAGGGGTAGAGGTGTTGAGGTGACAATCACCTTGTAGGGGTACTGCTCCTCTTCTTCGGTGGATGTTAGCTGATGCGGGGCAGAAGGTGGATTTTCACCGGTCGCATTAATATCCGGTATTTGCGGTTCAGTACCGGCTGCTTGGGGTGTAAAAGAGGTGTACTCGCGGTAAACCCAACCGCTTGTTCCATCGGCGAGCCTTACTAAAACCCAGTCGCTTTCATGAAAATATACAGTAACGGTGTCATGCAGGTGAAGCTGGTTAATCCGCTGGTAATTTAAACCGGCTCCCAGCCTGACATTAAGCAGGTTGACTGTTACAGTGGCTTTTTCTCCGATAACAGGAGGTAGCTTGTCCGCCAGGTTGGAGGCGAAACCCGTGTATTTACCGTCTACCCAACCTGTAGTGCCGTCTTTGAGCCTCACCAGAAGCCATTCTTTTTCCTGGAACAGCACTTCCAGCGGAGTGCCGGAGGGAAGTCCCTGTATCCGGGTGTAAGCGGTTGAAGGGCCGGTACGGAGATTGAGCAAATTTACTTGCACCTCCGTATGAACAGGGCTGCTTACAGCTCCGGCAACAGATGAAGCCGCCGGAATCATTAATATAAAGAGTACTGTCCATATTAAGCTGAGGAAAAAAAGTTTCCTGTAAGGGGTGCAAACTTTTTTAGGGAAGGTCATGCCTTTTAACCGTGTTCCAGACAAGGAAATACTCAATGAACTGTCATCTGACTTAAACGCGTTGGTCACTACATACCCTCCCTGAAAAACCGCCGGGTTTTAGCTTTTTTAACCTCGGTTGCTAATTTAGACAAGTTTTGCTAAAATTTTACCATATAATTGTTTTTTTGTATAGGAGGTAATTAATACCAGTTTAAAATAAGCAGTACTTTTATACACGGAAGGTAGTGTAAACTTTTATTGGGTGGTTGGAGGGATTTAGCAAGTTAAGTTGACAAGGGAGTTCCCGTTAGGCTAAAATCAGTATGTGGTTACATCTATTTTTTTTCAGGTATTAAGCAGCGATAGAAAGGGGTGTGATTAAATGAGCATTAAAGCGCCTCGTGGGACAAGGGATATACTTCCTTTGGAAGCCCAGAAATGGTATATTCTGGAAGAAATCTTTAAGAAGATGTGTTGCATTTATAACATGCACGAAATCCGCACCCCGCTCTTTGAAGAAACGGAGCTTTTTGTCCGCAGCGTGGGAGAGGAAAGTGACGTTGTGAACAAGGAGATGTATAATTTTAAGGACAGGGGAGGCAGGGAGCTGGCTTTAAGGCCTGAGGGAACTGCCGGAGTCGTACGGGCTTATATTGAACACGGCCTGTATAATATGCCGCAGCCGGTAAAGCTTTTTTATTATGGGCCCATGTTTCGTTATGACAGGCCCCAGGCAGGCAGGCAGAGGCAGTTCTACCAGATGGGAATAGAGATTTTCGGTACAAGGGAGCCAATCGCCGATGTAGAAGTAATTAAATTCACCGCAGATTTTTTTTCCAGCCTTGGCTTTAGAAATTTGCAGTTGCATATTAACAGCGTTGGGTGCCCGCAGTGCAGGTTTCCTTACCAGGATGACCTGAAGGAGTTTGCCCGGGAAAAGCTTTCTATGCTGTGCGCAGACTGTCAGAGAAGGGCGCTGCTTAATCCCCTGCGTCTTTTGGATTGTAAGGAGGAGGGCTGCAGGGAGTTGATGAAGGATTCCCCGCAATTGGAGAGCTATCTCTGTCAAGACTGTCGTGATCATTTTAACGGAGTATTGGAGTTGT
The DNA here is from genome assembly GCA_003444595.1 of Bacillota bacterium. Lineage (GTDB taxonomy): Bacteria > Bacillota > Dethiobacteria > DTU022 > UBA8154 > UBA9862. Next base: position 1,918 of record DLUO01000121.1, on the reverse strand, counting down.
TGAATGTCTTAAATGTGCCGTACTATGTAGACCCTTACATGGTCAGAGGACTGGATTATTATACCAATACAGCCTTTGAATTTATCTCTGAGGATATTGGTGCCCAGGGCTCACTGGGCGGAGGAGGGCGTTATGACAACCTGGTGGAGATATGCGGCGGTCCCTCTGTTCCCGGTGTAGGGCTGGCAATGGGTGTGGAAAGGATAGCCCTGGCGATGGATAGAGAGCAATTATGGCCGGAGGAGAGCGAACCGGAGGGCGTTTTTATGGCCGTACAGGATTCAGGATTAAAGGAAGAAGCGCTTTCTATGCTTTACTCACTCCGAGAGAAAGGTTTAAGGGCGGATACTGATTTCTTAAACCGCAGCTTGAAAGCGCAGATGAAATTTGCCAACCGGAACGGGTTCCGCTACGTAATTATTTTTGGAGAGGAAGAGAAGCTAAAAAATCAAATTAAACTCAGGGATATGCTTAAAGGAGAACAGTTGGAGCTTTCTTTTGCTGAAGCCCTGGATATTCTAGTAAAGGAAAGGAGTTAAGGCCCTCTTGGGGCTGGAAATAATTTATGCACCTAAACAGAACTCACTACTGCGGTTTATTAACTAAAGAGGATATCAATAAAAAGGTGGTCCTGGCAGGTTGGGTACAGGTTAAAAGAGACCATGGCGGGCTTATATTTCTTGATTTACGGGACCGTTCCGGGATCGTACAGGTGGTATTTGACAGCCAGAGAAATGCATCTTTTTTTAGTGAGGCGGAGAGGCTGCGCGCCGAATATGTTATAGCCGTAAAGGGTGAAGTTAAACACCGTTCGCCGGATACGGTCAACCTTAAACTGGCTACAGGAGCAATTGAGGTATATGCTGAAGAACTGGAAGTGATCAACTCTTCCCAGACGCCTCCTTTTTACATTGAGGACGGCATTGATACTGATGAAAACCTGCGCTTGAAATACCGCTATCTGGATTTGCGGCGTTTTGAAATGCAGCGCGCTCTGGAAATGCGGCACAAAGTCATGATGTCCGCCAGGCAATACCTTGATGAACATGGTTTCTGGGAAATTGAAACGCCTATGTTGACTCGCAGTACACCGGAAGGTGCCCGCGACTTTCTGGTGCCCAGCCGGACTTCCCCGGGTAATTTTTTCGCCCTGCCCCAATCCCCGCAGCTGTTTAAGCAGCTCTTGATGGTTTCTGGAATAGACAGGTATTTTCAGATCGCACGTTGTTTCCGTGATGAAGACCTTCGGGCTGACCGTCAACCTGAATTTACCCAGATAGACATAGAGATGTCCTTCTGCAGCAACCGTGATATCATGAGAGAAATTGAAGGGCTGATCGCTTATCTTTTTAAACGGGTGCTGCACAAGGAGATAAAGACCCCCTTCGCTGTTCTTACCTATAAGGAGGCCATGGAGAGGTTTGGTTCTGATAAACCCGATACTCGCTTTGCCATGGAGATAGTGGATATTTCAGAAATCGCCGGGCAATCTGCTTTCCAAGTGTTCAAAGGGATTGTGGAAAAAGGCGGGGTGGTAAAAGGGCTGAATGCACGCAAGTGCGGGCACTTCAGCCGCAAAGAGTTGGATGATCTAACCCGACTGGTGCAGTCATGGGGAACAGGGGGTATGGCCTGGATAGTGTTAACAGAAGACGGTTTTAAGACGCCTTTGGCCAAATTTTTTACTTCCTCCCAGCTCCTTGACATTAAGGAAAAATTACAGGGTGAGCCTGGCGATCTTCTGCTCTTTGTGGCGGATCAATGGGAAACGGCATTGAAGGTAATGGGTCAGCTCAGGCTTCATCTGGCGGGGCGTTTGGGGCTGATACCCCAAGATCAGGACCATTTCCTCTGGGTAATCGACTTCCCGCTGTTGACTTATGATCAGGAGGCAAAAAGGTATACGGCCAACCACCAT
>DLUO01000154.1:8403-8578 GCA_003444595.1 Bacillota bacterium | reverse complement strand
GACTTGTGGAGCGAAGTTAAAAGTATAGGCGACGCGAGGGCTGAAGACGACTCTGCCGAGATGGACGTCGGCAGCCGGTCTTGCTGATCCAAAAACCGGTGAAATGAGCATAACTTAGATTTCGTTTCATGCCCCGCAGGGGTTGCGCAAAGTTGTAGCGAGCGGAATGTGCAGC
>DLUO01000154.1:0-8156 GCA_003444595.1 Bacillota bacterium | reverse complement strand
ATGGAGGTGAGCTTAAGCCGGGTGACCCAATCGAGAGCCCGAGTTGACTTAAAAGGATTCTAAAAAAATTAAATATTTTTTTAATTTTTTTAGAAAAACCTCTTGACGAAAGTAGTTAAAAGATTTAAAATATTATTGACAGGTCCCGAGAGGTCCTAAGGTTCCCAGGAAATCTTCTTTCTTAGATGCAGTGGTGCGCTCCGCGGAGAAGGGCGGAAGCTATGAGAGCGGGGAAGCCGCCTCGAGACAGAAACCCTTAAGGAGAGGCAGCCTGTATAGTTAGCTTCGAAAAAAAGGGACATTAAAGCCGGTGAGGTTGATACCGGCAAGGGTCCGGAAAGTAGGGCTAACTGGGGAAGGAAGCAATGGAAACTGATAAAGGTCTGTTGGGGCCTGTTTATTTTTAAGTTACCAGGGTAAGGCTCATTTGGCATGGAACCGGAACAGTTTTTCATGCTTCAAAAGCTCTTTTGTTATTTTTCTTTTCTGGATGTCCGTATTTTAGGGCGGTAATTTTTTTACCGTCTTTTCTATAATCACTGCTCCGTCTCGAGCTAATACGTTATTGTCCCAGCCGTGGAGACATCGTTCAAATTCATATTCTTTACATCATGCTCCACGAAAAGCTGAGCTGAAACATAGAGCATTCTGAGCTGCGCTCGGAAGATTTAAGCCTCAGCAAAATCTACCCTATTCTTATCTTAATTTACTCATAACCGGAGACAACTGCTCTTTTACCTCCTGAAAAAATTGTTTGATATCGGGAGCAATCAGCTCTTTTCCTTTATGGATGATACTCTGGCACTTTACCAGATCAATTGACTCGATATTGTACCTGAAATATAACTGTTTTTGAAAACGTGCCGCCAGGAGTTGTGCGTCAAGGTATTCCCTGTCGAAAAAATTTCTGAAAGAAGTAAAACTTCTTTTTAAAGCAGTCTCATCTTTCACTAACACCAGCGCCAATTCTTTACAAAGCACGACAATGAGAGGAACATTGTCCAGGGCTCTGCGAAATAAAGGAAGCAGTTCCGGCCGTTCCTCATAAATGAAAAGCTCGATACCCATTTCGATAAAATTATGTGCTTTCCACCAGCCGTCATCAGAGGAAAGGTTACAAGCCTCTACCACACTATCCACCAGTGGCCTGGCCTTTTCATAGCAGTAGCCCTTTTCAAAATCCCCATATTTTTCATCACTGTAATAATCCAGGCCTTTGGGGTCAATCCCGTGACTGATAACACCCAGCGAAAAATTAAGCAAACATTTATTGTTAGACCTAAAATGCCTCCACAACTCCAACCCAAGCGTATGGCTCCTGTTCCAGTCTATCCCGGCAGACACAGTAATATCGGGGAAAATACTTCCCAGGATAGTCTTATCGTCCAGCGTGCCCAGAACCATCTCGGCAAAATAAAGATGTGTCAGGGGATACATTTCAACACCTGCTTTTATATTTTATAAACAGGGCCAAGGCGTCTGCCTACAGGGGAAATATAGCACTGAGGCAGTATAAATAAAAAAATAGAACAGTATTATAATTCTATTCAAGCTTGGCACGGTCAACTATATTAATATAATTTTATTAAATTTTTAATGTAAACCATGTATAAATTAAAGCTCAAAGGTAAATACTTATTACTGCAGCCGAGAACAGTAAATCTCCTGCGTAATGCAGGGAACAGCCTTTTAGAAGGTTAGCATTTACAAGGTTTCTCGGCTGCTTGATTTTTTGTACGCCATAACCCTTCTGTTATTATCTTATGTGATTGTACTTTATATAATATTTTATAATATTTATTAATTTATTTCGGTTTTGTTTCTGTTGTACCGTATGTGTTTTTTATTTTGGCCGCATCGTGGGGAAAAGAATGACATCCCGGATGGAAGGAGAATCGGTTAAAATCATGATCAGCCTGTCGATGCCGATTCCCAGCCCGCCTGTGGGAGGCATTCCGTATTCAAGCGCTGTTATAAAGTCTTCATCCATCATATGGGCTTCTTCGTTTCCGGCATCTCTTTTTTTAACCTGTTGTTCGAATCGTTCACGCTGGTCCAGTGGATTAGTCAGTTCTGTGTAAGCGTTGGCCACTTCTTTCCCGGCGATAAAGGTCTCAAATCTGTAAGTAAACTGGGGATTATGACGGCAGCGGCGTGCCAGAGGAGACACTTCTACAGGGTAATCTTTGACAAATATGGGGCCCCAAAGCCTGTCCTCGCAGAATTTCTCAAAAAAAGTTGAGATGATCTCCCCTTTCTTCTCATTGCCTTCTATCTCCAGCCCGTGCTTCAAAGCCTCTTTTCTGGCCTCTGCATCATCAGGGATAGCGGAAAAATCAACCCCTGTTATCTCCTCGACAACCTCCAAAAGATCTTTTCTCTGCCAGGGCAGAGAAAAGTCTAGTTCTCTTCCCTGGTATTTTATCTGCAACGTTCCTAAAACTTTCTGAGCCACCGAGGCGACAAGCCTTTCGGTGAGAGACATCATATCCTCATAATCGGCATTGGCCTGGTAAACCTCGATAGAGGTAAACTCGGGATTATGGTTGGTGGAAATGCCTTCATTTCTGAAGATACGGCCCAGTTCAAAAACTCTCTCCAACCCGCCTACTACCAACCTCTTAAGGTGAAGTTCCGTAGCAATGCGCAGATACAGATCGATATCCAGTGCATTGTGATGCGTGATAAAGGGGCGCGCCGTGGCCCCGCCGGCCACGCTGTGCATTACCGGTGTCTCTACTTCTAAAAAATCCTCTGCGGCCAGAAATTCCCTGATTGACTGGATAACCTTGCTGCGAATAATAAAAACTTTACGCACTTCAGGGTTGACAATGAGATCAAGATACCTTTGGCGATAACGTAACTCCACATCCTTTAACCCGTGCCATTTCTCCGGCAGTGGGCGCAACGATTTGGACAAGAGCCTGAATGATAAAATGTTGACTGTTATCTCCCCGGTTCTGGTTTTGAATACATCTCCTGAAACACCGATTATATCCCCAATATCCAACTCCTGGAATATTTTATAATTCTGCTCGCCGACACTGTCCTGCCGTATATAAACCTGAATCCTTCCCTTGCTGTCCTGGATGTGGGCGAAGCCTGCTTTGCCGTGCCCCCTCTTGGTCATTATCCTACCGGCGACGCTTACCGGCTTTCCTTCCAATGCGGCAAAGTTTGTCTGGATATCCTGCGAATAATGCGTAACCTCATATTTATCTCCATAAGGTTCAACACCCTGTTCCAGCAGTTCTTCAATTTTTTTAATGCGGTAAAAGGCTTGATCACTATGATAATCAACAGACATGGAACATATAAACCCCCATATACTTTTTTATTTTATATCCAAAACTTTATACCTGATCATCCCTGCCGGGGTCTTTACTTCCACTACCGAGCCGACCCGCGACCCAAATATTGCCTGCCCCACCGGTGATTCGTTGGAAATCCTATTGTTGAGAGGGTCAGATTCTGCAGAACCTACGATTACAAATTCCAGTTCTTCATCGTCATCCAGATTTTTGAGCAGAACCCTGGAACCAAAGCCGACTACATCCTTATTGTACTCGTCACGGCAAATAAGTCGGGCATTACGAAGCATTTTTTCCAGGGTAATGATCCTTCCTTCAATAAAGGCCTGTTCATTTTTGGCGTCCTCATACTCAGAGTTGTCGCTCAAATCCCCAAAGGAAATGGCTGTTTTAATGCGGGAAGCTACTTCCCGCCTTTTGACTGACTTGAGGTAAGCAAGCTCTTCCTCCAGTTTTTTTAACCCATCCTGAGTCAGGACCACCTCTTTGGACGACATTTACCTCTCTCCTTTAATTATTTATAGAAATCCTTTTATTAAACGAATCTTGGAGGAAATTATATGTTTTTACCTTGGAAAATATTCCGTGAGGACATCCTTTTTATCTCTATTTAGTTGATTATAAAGTAAGAATAAGTGCCAAGTAAACTTGACACTTTTTAATAAACTTCGTAAGAAAGCAAGGGTAGCAAATTCTAACCTATTATAGTCATATATTGATAATTTGTCAAATAAATTATACAACTTTTCTCTATAACCTTTTTATCTAACCGGTTGCTGTTATACCTCTTTTCAACTTATTTATCCTGGATTTTTCTTTAATCTTTTCTATAGTTTCAAGGCTTAAAGGACGCTCGAAACTGCGGAAACCAGCCAGCTTAAACCCGTGCTTCGCCGCCAGGGCGCTGATTTCGTCAATTTGCCCTACAGTCAACTCTCTTCCTATGGTAAAATTCTCATAACGTTTTTCCAGGGCCAGGATCATTGTCTCCGCCATACAAGCATAAGCGGTTTTGGGAGGAAAACCAAAGTTAAAATTAAAGTCTATATCACCGGGAATTTCCACCAGTCCTCCTTCAATAATCAGGACATCGTCTCTTTTTTCCGCCACTTTTACGGAAACATCCCGGGGCCGGGCCACATCGCAAACCACAGCTCCCGGTTTCAGGTCATCGGGCTCAATCAGGCTTTCGGCGGCACTGGATACGGCGATAATAATATCCGCTTTTCTTATTGCTTCTTTTACATTAGGGGTAACCTTAACAGCCAGGCCGGTTTCTTGAAGTATTCTTTCCGCCAGCTTCTCTAACTGCGGGACGCTGCGGGCAATCATGGTCAGGAAGTTTACTTTGCGGGCCAGAATACGGGCACAGACGCTTCCGATCGAACCTGTCGCGCCAAGAATAGCCACCTCCGCTTTACTTATATCTATACCCATAAGCTCCGCCGCCTTCTCCGTCCCCTCCAGAGCCGTGGCAACTGTGTAACTATTTCCCGTGGTTACAGCAATATCCAGGTTCCGGGCTATAGTCAGCCCGGCATCACCGACAACAGCGGTCATTGCTCCCAGTCCAATAATTTTTGCTCCTGCCCTGGCCGCTTTTCTGCCGGCGGCAATAATTTTGCGCAGGGTAAGTTCAGCAGGCAGCTCAAGCATTTGTTGAGAAGTAAGGACAACACCGACAAAACACCCGCTTACGCTGCCATACGGGGAGGCGATACCTGAAATTCGCGCAGTCATGACCGGAGGAAAGCTATAAGATGCCTTCTTCAGCCAGGACTCCGGCCATCTTTTCATAAACCTAAACTTCTTGAAAATATCATCGTAATTTAGTGGGTGTACTATAAAGCCAAATTCCACTGGTTTCATAAATTTTTCGGTACAAACAGGATATACCGTTGCCCCCTTCACATTTAATTTTTTATAACTCCGCTATCCGCGGTTTAAAGTTTAATTCATCCAGCAAAAGTTGGTACTCCTCCGGCTTTAACTCCTTTTTACTGCCGGTAAATGCTACCAGCAGTGCTTCCATGACATTGGTTCCGTAAGAGCGGCCTTCAACTTCCGGAGTGGTAGTAATCAGCGTCTTTACTCCCTTTTGACGCAGCATCTCCAGATCACCGGAAGTTACAGTATTTGTTATGATTATTTTACCGGGCAGTTCCGCGGGCATATACCGCTTGATATAATGGAAGTCACCGGCAATAACATCCGCCTCATGGAAAAACCTAGGATAGCGTGGCTTCGTGATTTCCTGCTTCTTGCCGGTAGGATAAATCATGGACATCGGCAAAAGACGTATAACAGGTACAAGCAGGCGGGCAATAAAGGCCAGAGTATGCAAAGATTTAAGGGGAAGAGGAATATTTAAAATAAAAATTACATCTCCGTAGCGCATTTCACAGCCGGCCTGTTCCAGGCTCTGGGCCAACCCGAAGCGGTCCATGGCGCTTACGACAAGAACTTTTTTCTTGGAGGAAAAAATATCCGTTTCCTTAACGAGATATTCGACGACACGCCTTTCCAATGTATCCTTCAAGCCCGAGCCGTCTACGATAGGTGATATTTTAGCAGCATTGGCCACCTTCTGCGCTTCTCGCAAGGTATAGCGGCGGTCAACGGCCTGGATATATAAATCCATACCCCCCAGCCCGAAGGCATCTACTTTCCCGTCATATTCCCTGATTAAACGGATCATTTTTTCTATATCACCGTCAGTACCGATGCGTTGCACAGAAAATGACTGCCCCATAAGTGAAACTTCTGCAGCATGGTTTCTTTTGGAAGAGCCCAAGCTTATACTTACAACCTTTTTCATTTTTTACATCCTTTCCTTACCTTTCTCCATCCGCTTGGATACGATACTGTCTAATACATCTACAAATTCTTCAAGATCCAAAGAACGGTCTTCCGTAATTGGTGATGCACCAAGCTCCAGGAAAATAACCTCGCTGTTTAACAGCGCCTCCGCCAGTCTCAGCCATCTGGCTGAAGCAATAATTACTACGATATCATAGGACTGCAGTTCTGTAACAAGCTCCATTACTTCATTAAAAAAGTCCAGAGCGCTTTTGCCCTTTACCAGATTCCACCTTTCTTCCTCATTCATCAACCAGACAAAATCAACTCCTTTTGCCTGGGCAATTTTTTTTATTTCCTCTTTATTATGGAGAGGAAAGCCGAATACGGCAATTTTCTTTCCTTTTCGCACCTCACCGATGCTTTCCAGACGGGAAATAAAGGTGCGATCAAGACCTAGTTCATTAGCAACTTCCTGCTGGGATAGTCCTTTGGAACGCAACTGTAAAATTTTGTGAATACCTTCATAAATTTTACGCATGCTGATAATTTTTTCACCGATACGGACCAGTTCTTCTGTCATAGTTTTCACCTCGTTTAACCAGAGAAGTGTGTGCACGAAGTTGTAGACAAATTTATTTTAACAAAAACTCCTTTAAAAAACAATTACTTTTTCTTCAAAATGTGTTTAATCTGTGATAATGTCACCTTGTTAATTATCTGGGTAAAAGATAAATACCGCCGGAAAAATCTACTTTCTTATGGTATTTGCTTCTGCACTTATTCAGATTCCATGGGTACAGTTATATTTTAGAGGCCATTTGTAAAGGATACTTTAAAGTAAAGAAATACTATTTATTCCATTAAGGAGGAATTCATGGACCAAGGAGGAGGCCTATGGAAAAAGCCTTTTTGGGCGTTGATGTTGGCTCCGTCAGCACCAACATGGTTCTTTTCAGCCAGGAGAACGAAATTATTACTTCTCTGTATCTGCGTACTCAGGGTCAACCTATTAAAATAATCCAGGAAGGCCTTAAGCAGATAGAAAAAAGTATATGCGGGATTCCCGTAGATATATGCGGTGTTGGGACCACAGGCAGTGCCCGGAGGCTCGCCGGTATTATGCTGGGAGCCGACTCCATTAAGAACGAAATTACCTGCCATGCCATGGCCGCCATTCATTTTATGCCAGAAACCAACACTGTTATCGAAATAGGGGGACAGGATTCCAAAATAATTATATTACGCGATGGTATTGTCAGCGATTTTGCCATGAATACCGTTTGCGCTGCCGGCACAGGTTCTTTTTTGGACCACCAGGCTGCCCGCCTGAATGTCCCTATTGAAGAATTCGGCAACCTGGCCTTAAAAAGCCGAAACCCCGTACGAATCGCCGGAAGATGCTCGGTCTTTGCCGAATCTGATATGATTCATAAGCAACAGATGGGTCATGCACTGCCGGATATCGTCGCAGGTCTTTGTGACGCCCTGGTACGAAATTATCTTAATAACGTCGGTAAGGGAAAAGAAATTCTACCGCCGGTTGTTTTCCAGGGCGGAGTGGCAGCAAACGCCGGCATTAAGGCTGCTCTAGAAAAAGCACTTAATTTGTGTGTTATAATTCCTAAGTATTATAGCGTAATGGGAGCAATTGGCGCCGCCATTTTGGCCAGATCTGCCTTAAACAGTAAAGGAAACGTTACAAATTTTCGCGGTTTTTCTATTAGCGAGCTGGACTACAATGCCAACAACTTCGAGTGTACAGATTGCCCCAACTACTGTGAAATTGTAAACATTACTGTTGAGGGTAAGGTATTGGCCCGCTGGGGCAGCCGCTGCGGGAAATGGGAAGAATGATGATTTATGCAGTAAAATTAAAGAAAGGATAAATTCGACTTAAAAAGAAAAAATAGGAAGTTTCCTACCGATTATTGCAGGAATTACCGCTTTTATGTCGAAATAGTATAATGTAGTTTATATAATGGGGTGAAGACCGATGATGGCAAAAAATGCGCTTGGCAACCGGATCAGGGCGCTGAGAAGGCT
>DLUO01000166.1:4451-6055 GCA_003444595.1 Bacillota bacterium | reverse complement strand
CGCTACCCGCTGGTTGACGGTCAGGGCAATTTTGGCTCCATGGACGGTGATGGGGCTGCTGCCATGCGCTATACGGAGGCGAGGCTTTCACCGCTCGCCATGGAGATGCTGCGCGACCTTGACAAGGAGACAGTGGATTTCCGGCTTAATTTCGACGAGACGCTGGAAGAACCTGTTGTTTTACCTTCGCGTTTTCCTAACCTGCTGGTTAACGGTTCTTCAGGTATTGCCGTTGGCATGGCCACCAATATGCCCCCTCACAATCTCACCGAAGCGATAAACGCCCTTATTTATCTTATTGATAAACCCGATGCTTCCGAGAGGGATCTTTTTAATTATATTAAAGGGCCGGATTTTCCGACAGGCGGTGTAATCCTTGGCTATTCCGGAATACACGATGCCTACCTGACCGGCCGGGGGACAATTAAAATTAGGGGAAAAACCAGCATTGAAAAAACAGCAGATGGTAAAGACAGGCTGCTTATTACAGAAATTCCTTACCAGCAGAACAAAGCCAGACTGATAGAGAAAATTGCCGAGCTGGTCAGGGAGAAAAAGCTCAACGGGATCACTGAACTGAGGGATGAGTCGGACCGCAACGGCGTGCGCATTGTTATTGAGTTGAAAAAGGGCTTTAACCCGCAGGTTATTTTAAACCAGCTCTTTAAATTTACTCCGCTGCAGCAGAGTTTTGGTATTATTATGCTGGCTTTACTGGACGGAAGGCCGCGGGTCCTTACTTTAAAAGAGCTTCTTGTGGCCTATCTGGAGCATCAGAAGGAAATTATTACCAGGCGCTCCCAGTTCTTGTTAAGAAAGGCCAAGGACAGGGCGCATATTTTGGAAGGCCTGCGCATTGCCCTGGATAACCTGGATAGAGTAATTGCACTGATCAGGGGTTCGGCCGATGTGGAGCAGGCACGTGAAGGTTTAATGCGGGAATTCGGGCTAAGCGAGAAACAGGCCCAGGCCATCCTTGATATGCGACTGCAAAGATTAACGGCTCTGGAAAGGCAAAAATTGCAGGAAGAGTACCGTTCTTTGATGGAGGAGATAGCGTTCCTGGAGGCCCTTCTGGCTGATGAACGCCTGGTGATGAAGGAAATCAAGAGGGAACTTAAAGAGATCGAGGAAAAATATGGCGACCAGCGCCGCACGATGATTGTTCCTGATGAAGGTGAAATTGACCTGGAAGACCTTATCGTGGAAGAAAAGATGGTTATTACGCTCACACAGCAGGGCTATGTCAAGCGCCAGCCTCTCAACACCTACCGCAGCCAGGGCAGGGGAGGTAGGGGTGTCTTGGGGCATTCTACCAGGGAGACAGATTTTATTGTCCAACTTTTTGTCTCCTCAACCAGGACAAAGCTTCTTTTCTTCAGTAATACCGGGAAAGTGTACCCGCTCAAGGTTTATGAAATACCGGAAGCGGGCCGGCAGGCCAGGGGAACGGCGATTATTAATTTGCTGCCGCTGGATAGCGGTGAGTATATCACCGCTGTTTTCCCGCTGGCTGAATACGATGAAGAAGACCATATTATCCTGGCTACGCAAAACGGTTTAATCAAGAGGACCCAACTCAGGGAGTATGCTGAAGCCAGGCG
>DLUO01000166.1:0-4214 GCA_003444595.1 Bacillota bacterium | reverse complement strand
GGAATCGAAAGCGAAAACAACGCTGAGAATGCCAAAGGGGTTTTTGACGAAGCTGCCGATGTTCTGCTGGCTACATCGGGAGGACTGCTGATTCGTTTTCCCGTGTCACAGCTTAGGACACTGGGGCGCACCGCCAGGGGAGTTAAAGGCATTACCCTCCTTGAAGATGAAAAAGTAATCGGTATGAGCGTTGTAACCGGTGATAATGCGGTTTTGCTCTTTGTCACCGAAAACGGTTTCGGCAAAAGGACGAGGCTTTCTGAGTTCCGTTCTCAGAACCGCGGGGGAAGAGGTGTCCTGGCTTTTAAGCCAAGCAAGCGCAGCGGTGCTATGGTCAGCTTCATGCCGGTACAAAAAAAGGAGGAGCTTATTGCTATTACTGCTCGCGGCCTGATCATCAGGGCAAAGGTCTCCCAGATTCCCATTCAGAAGCGTTATGCCGGGGGTGTTACGCTTATGCGGCTGACGCCTGAAGATAAAGTGGTCAATGTAGCGGTAGTTGCCAGGGAATAAGAGCTGTATGAAATAAGGAGGAAAAAGACTTTTGCCTCAGAGGAAAGAAAGCTCCCCGCTGATCGTTATTTTTCTGCTGTCCGCAATTTTAGTTATCTTTATCCTGCAGATACCGCTGCAAAAAGTGGAGATAAAAGCGGAAATCCCCCGGGGAGCGGATGTGGCTGTTATCGGCGGAATGACCGCCGCGCTGCTGTCAGCCCTGGAGGCGGCAGAAAACGGCGTCCAGGTTTTTCTGTTTCCCAACGGGCAGGATCCTGGAGAGGACAGTTCCTTTCTGGTAACAGGCGGTCTGGCCGCAGCGCTTACCCCTCCTCAGGGGGAACTGGAGGCAGAATATACTCTGGAAAGCTTTGCAGAGAAGATTAAAGAAAACGGCGGCGGCCTCAACGATCCCGCACTGCTGGATGCTTTTATTCTCTTTGTCCCTGATCTTTACCGGGAATTAAAGGAAATAAGCGGCTTATATTTTGATACGCTTCCCCAACCAGATGCAAAGCCTTATTTGCACTTCAGCAGCCAACCCGGCGCTGCTTTGCAGTTTAAGCAAAATTTACTGGAACGGTTAAGAAACTCTACGGTCACTGTAAGCGAAGACAAGGTAAAAGAACTGATATTTTCTCCCCAGGGGCAACTGGAAGCTTTAATGCTGGAAAGCGCCGGTGGAGAAACTTACCGGTTTTATATACAAGCTGCAATCCTGGCGGACGGCGGTTACAGCGGTGTTGCTCACTACCGGCATAAATACTTGCCCGCCGGCAACCTGGTCAACCTTCGCCCTGCTCAAAAAGGTGAGGGGCTGCAGCTGGCGGAGGCTTTAGGCCTGGACCTTGTCCAGATGGGGTTCTTGAATGCACAGCTTTTATTTTATGCTCCTCTGGAGAGCAGCTATCTCCCGTTGCCTGCGGAACCCTGGGATAATGCCTCTTTTATCAACACAGCAGGTCAGTTTTTGCCATGGGAAAAATCTTCCTATCGGGAAGCGGTGGCTTTTGTTTTTAATTCTCCGCCTGGCGGCCCCTTTATGATGGCTTTAGAGGAGCCGCCGGCTCCTTTCGACAGGTTTTTTAGACGTTTTGACGACCTGGAAGGGCTCATGCAAGCCTATTCCTTTACTTCGACACCCGCGTTTCCCGGGTTTAGGCCTCCGGCTCCTGATTATTACGTGTCTCCTTTAAGAATAGGGATAGACTATACGCTGGGGGGGATAGCCGTTACCCCCAGAGCTGAGGTAAAGAAAGAGGGAAATATTGTTCCGGGACTGTATGCCGCCGGTGAAATTGTGGGAGGGCTGCACGGCGAAGCCCTGCTGCCCGGTATGGCCCTCAGTGAAACATTCTTCCTGGCCGAAACAGCCGGGGAAGCAGCAGCCGAATACGCCCGGCGTTAGCCCCTCCGTTTTCCATAGGAATAGAATTTTGCTGTAGGCTTAAGCTACTTGTGCGGCGAAGCAAAATGCTCATGTTTTTATATTAACCGCCATGCCGGCTTTCGCCGGCACAAAAGGAGGCTGAAATGTTGAAGCAAAGCAAAAAAAAGGTCGGTATTACCGATACTACGTTAAGAGATGCCCATCAATCATTAATGGCTACCCGCATGCGTACTGCAGATATGCTGCCCATTGCTGCCGAGATCGATGAAGTAGGCTATCATTCACTGGAGGTATGGGGAGGGGCTACCTTTGATTCCTGCATGCGTTATCTGGACGAGGATCCCTGGGAAAGGTTACGTCTCCTTCGCCAACATTTTAAAAAGTCTAAGCTGCAGATGCTTTTACGCGGGCAGAACCTGCTGGGCTATCGCCATTACCCGGATGATGTTGTAGAAGCCTTTGTAAAAAATGCTGTAAAAAACGGCATCGATATAATTCGCATTTTTGACGCGCTGAACGATATCCGCAATCTGGATACGGCCATGAAAGCCACAAAGAAAGCCGGTGCCCATGTCCAGGCCACTATCAGCTATACAATCAGCCCATTGCATAATAATGCCCACTTTGTAGAGCTGGCAGCCGAGCTGGAAAAAAGAGGAGCGGACTCTATCTGCATAAAGGATATGGCGGGCCTTATTTCACCTTACGATGCTTTTGACCTGGTGACAAAGCTTAAAGAAAAGCTGAAAATTCCTGTGCAGCTGCACTGTCACTTTACCAGCGGGATGGCGGCCATGTCCTACCTTAAAGCTATCGAGGCGGGCTGCGATGTGGTAGATACGGCCATCTCCTCTCTTTCCCTGGGTTCGTCGCAGCCGCCGGTCGACAGCATGGTAGCCGCTTTAAGGGGTACTCCTTATGATACCGGACTGGACCTGGAGCGTATTGCCCGCATCGGTGATTACTTTAAAGAGGTCCGCTCAGGTTACGAAATTCCCCTGGATATTGTCATGGGAGTGGATACCGCCGTATTGAGCTACCAGATTCCCGGAGGGATGATTTCCAATCTTGCTTCGCAACTGGCCAGCCAGAACGCCTCGCATCTCCTGAAGGAGGTCCTGGAGGAGGTGCCCCGTGTCCGCGCCGAGTTGGGCTACCCGCCCCTGGTGACGCCTTCAAGCCAGATAGTAGGGACACAGGCAGTGATGAACGTCCTTACCGGTGAGCGCTACAAGGTAATCCTGACAGAGGTGAAGAACTATCTGAAAGGGCTTTATGGTCAACCTCCCGGGGAAATAGATCCGGATCTTTTAAAGAAAGTGTTAAGAGATGAGGAGCCTTTCAAGGGAAGACCCGCCGATTTGTTGGAACCGCTGTTGGAGAAGACGAAAGAAGAAATGAAAAATGAGATTACCAGCGAGGAGGACATTCTTTCCTACATCCTTTTCCCGCAGGTAGCCCGGGCTTTTTTCAAAAAAAGAGATGAACAGCGGCGCTCTTCCGGCTCAAAGGCAACCTTTGGGTCTTCAGGGCAAGCTGCCGGCAACAACCCTTCTGGGCCAAAGGCTTCTCCGGATGCCACCACTTTAAATCTGGATAAACTCTATACGGTGGACGAAACACTCTTGTTCAGCGAGGAACAGGGGGAACGCAGATATTTTACCTACCCCAGTGCATAAGGAGGAAAGAAGATGTCAGGTAAAGCCGTGCTTGTTATTGATATGCTGAATGATTTTCTCAAAGGAAGTATGAAAAATGAGCGTGCTTCCAAAATAATTTCTCCTTTGGAAAAGCTTCTCCAGGCGGCACGCGCTAAGGCAGTACCGGTAATCTATTGCAATGATGCCCATCTTAAGGGGATAGACAAGGAGTTGCTTATCTGGGGAGAGCATGCTCTGGCCGGTACGGAAGGTGCTGAGGTAATTGCCGAGTTAAAACCACTGCCAGGGGATTATGTTATCCCTAAGCGTAGGTACAGCGGTTTTTTTCAAACGGCTCTCCGCTTGCTGTTGGAGGAACTTGCCATTGATACCTTAATTGTTACAGGCCTGCTTGTTAGCATCTGCGTACGTCATACGGTGGCGGATGCTTTTTACCGGGGCTACCGCATCTATATTCCCGGTGACGCCGTCGAAGATTTAACGGAAGAAGCATATCAAAGGGGCCTGGATGAGATGGCCAGGCTATATGCAGCGCAGCTAACCTCTGTGGAGGAAATAATAAAAGGATTTGCCGCCTGATTCTGGCGAAAAACTTTTCTATGGCTGGCGGGTTAAAAAATTGCTACAAAACCATAAGCGAAGTCTTTATATTATTGACAAAAATGCCC
>DLUO01000069.1 GCA_003444595.1 Bacillota bacterium | reverse complement strand
AGATGTGTATAAGAGACAGTCATAGTCCTTTAGCAGTTGTCGGATTTTCCGGAGGTCTTTGGAGAGGCTCTGTCTTTTGATCACTTCCAGGCCCTGAGCGGTTAAACCCAGGGGGTCGCTGACCGCCACACCGATGTTTTTTTCTCCCACATCCAAGCATAAAATCCTCATTAGTCCAGTCCTTCTTTTCCAAGCCATAATACCCGAATTTAAAGGCGAAGTCAAAATATTTTTAAACAAAATTCAGGGCAGAAAGCACCGCAGTATCCACAAAGTATACAACGGGTGTGGTCTACGGCGGCCTTTAGTTGCCCGTCTTCGTGCTGCAAAGACAGTGCCCGCTGGGGGCAGTTTTGCACACAGGAGCCGCAACCGATACACCAATCATCCACTTTTAAACGGCGCCTCTTACGCGCCAGCTTCCGTACCAGCTGCTCCGGAGGCTTCATCCCCTGGAAGTACTGCAGGTTCACCCTTAGCTCTTCGGGGCTGGAGATCCCCACAGCCAGCGAGTCCAGCGCCTCCAGGTCCAGGACGAAACGGAGCGCTTTATCCGCTTCAGGTATAAGGTGACCCCCTCCCAGCACCTTCATGGCATAGAGCCCCAACCCGCTCTGGTGGGCGCTGGTTACAGCGCGCAGCATTTGCTCGATGGTCCCGTCCTTGATGCCTATTCCTTTAAAGTTGACGATGGCATGAACAACATCGAGACAACCAAGGTCGGCGGCTGCTTCCACGGCGGCTACGGTATGGCAGGAGATCCCTACGGCTTTAATCAACCCTTTCTCTTTTGCTTCCAAAAAAAAATCCAGGGCTTCTTTATGTCCCTGTAGAGTCAATGCCGACTCCTGCTCGTGCAACATAAAAATAGGAATAATATCAACATCCATCTCGCGTCGCGCCTTTTCCAGCGAGGCCCGGGCTCCCTTACGGTCATAGGCATATGTCTTGGTAACAATGACAGGCAAATCTTTAATTTTTTTGATCGCCAGACGCAGGTAGTCGTAGTTGGCATACAACTCTGCCGTGTCCCAGAAGTTTATACCGTAACTGTAGGCCTCCTGCAGGAGCTCCGCCCCCTGCTCCAGGGGAAGGTTGGCCTGGAGAGGACTCAGTGTTAATGTGCCGAAACAAAACCGGGAGACGTGCAGGCCGGTTTTCCCCAGCAGGCGGTATTCCAATTAAAGCTCACCTTTCTTTTTCCAATTCCTTGTACAGGTAGACCCGGACCAGTTCCTCCAACAGCTCGTCTCTCTCCAGCTTGCGGATCGTGCTGCGGGCGTTTCGGTAGCTGGTTATAAAAGCGGGATCACCGGATAAAAGATAGCCTACCAGCTGATTGATCGGATTGTATCCCTTTTCCTTGAGGGCTTCATAAACTTCCTGCAGGACCGCCCGGGCTTCGTTTATCTCTTCTTCCGCTTTGACATTGAACCTCATGGTACGGTCAAAAGTGTTCTCTCTGTTCATTTTCCCATCCCCCTCCCTCTGGTTCAGGTATATTTAATCATTGCTGCTGTTGCCTTTGCTGTTCCTGTACCAGAGACAGCACCCGGGAAAGAGCCTGTTGAAGCTTCTGCGGGTCCTTACCTCCGGCCTGGGCCATGTCGGGACGCCCCCCCCCGCCGCCGCCGGCAATCCTGGCTACTTCGCCGATAAGTTTTCCGGCATGAAAGCCTTCTTTCACCAGATCCCGGGTAACTGCTGCCACCAGGGACACTTTTTTGTCATTAACGGAACCCAGCACAATAATCCCGCTGCCCATTTTATCCCGCAAATTATCCAGGTATTCGCGCAGGGTTTCCATATTTTCCGCCTCTACGGCGGCGCTCAATACAGGAATACCCGTGGAGTAATCCACTTTTTCCAGGATACTGTCAAGGTGGTATTGGGATAATTTCTGTGAGAGATGCTTGATTTTGCGCTGCAACTCTCTTTGGGTTTCCAGGATTTCCTGGAGCTTTTCGGTGACCTTTTCCGAAGGCACTTTTACCAGCGCACAGACTTCTTTTAAAATGCCGTCCCTTTGGGCAAGGTAACGGTAGGCGCTTTCTCCCGCGAGGGCTTCGATACGCCGAATGCCTGCACCCACGCCGCCTTCGGAGAGGATTTTAAAGATCCCTATTTCTCCGGTGGAGCGTACATGAGTGCCACCGCAGAGTTCCAGGGAGTAATCACCAATCTGGACAAGCCTTACTTTTTCACCGTATTTTTCATCGAAAAGAGCCATGGCACCTTTTTCCAGTGCCTGTTGCAAATCCGTAT
Source organism: Bacillota bacterium (assembly GCA_003444595.1). Taxonomy (GTDB): domain Bacteria; phylum Bacillota; class Dethiobacteria; order DTU022; family UBA8154; genus UBA9862. The sequence goes on along the minus strand of DLUO01000069.1, from coordinate 7,746 downwards.
AAGAGATCTGTACAGGCAAGTTATTCTGTAAAACAGCGTTAACCCTTTCTTCCAGTTTATTCAGTTCCGCCTCCCCAAGAGGGGCAAAGTGGGAAAAATCGAACCGCAGGCGGTCGGGAGCCACGAGGGAACCGGCCTGGTGCACGTGTTCGCCAAGGGAGTCCCTCAGGGCGCGATGCAGAAGGTGCGTAGCCGTATGATGCCCGGCAATGTCCTGCCTGCGTTTCCGGTCTACGGCGGCCCGGACTTTCTCGCCGGTATGGATGCGCCCTTCCTTTATTTCTACAAGGTGCAGGATCTGCGCACCGGGTCCCGGCAGGGTGTTTTTTACCAGGGCCACTCCTCCTCCCGCTGCAGTGATAAGGCCCGTATCTCCTACCTGTCCACCCCGCTCTGCATAAAAGGGGCTCCGGTCCAGGACCAGGTACAGCTCCTCTTCGTCTAGCGTAGAGTCTGCCTCCGCCAAGAGTTCTCCTCTTCCGGCAGCGATGATGCCGATTACTTCTCCTTCGGCACTCAATGTCTCATAACCCACAAATTCAGTGGTCATTCCCTTTACCAGCGAGGAGAACAGAAGATGCTTCCGGTCTGCCTCCTGGTTGCCCATAGCGGACCTGGCTCTTTCCCTTTGCTGTTCCAGGGCGGCGTCAAAGGCCTTTTCATCAAGCGTAAAGCCGCTTTCAGCAAGGATTTCCCTGGTTAAATCAAGGGGGAACCCATAGGTATCGTAAAGCTTGAAAGCAGTTTCGCCCGGCAGAACCGATGCGTGGCCCGCTTTCATGGAGGCGATGTGATTTTCCAGCATTTCCATACCCTGGTCCAGCGTCTCTTTAAAGCGCTCCTCTTCGAGCCTGATGATACGCACTATCTGCTCCTTGTTTTTCTCAAGCTCAGGATAGGTATCACCCATAAGCTCAACCAGCAGCGGAACAGCTTCAGTGAGGAGAGGAACATCCAGTTCCAGGAGCCGCCCATGCCTCACGGCACGGCGCAGAATGCGCCGCAAAACGTAACCTCTTCCCTCGTTGGAGGGCATGATGCCGTCGGCAACCAAAAAGGCAACGCTGCGCAGATGTTCCGTCAGGACGCGTAGCGAGACGTCCTTTTTCCTGTCTTGTCCGTAAACAATGCCCGCCCTGGCGGCAAAATGTTCCAGTATAGGCCTGACTGTGTCAATCTCAAAAAGGTTGCTTACTCCCTGCAGTACGAGAGCCAGGCGCTCCAACCCGGCACCGGTATCGATATTTTTTTGTTGCAGGGGGGTATAGCTGCCGTCAGCCTCCTTATTAAACTGGGTAAAAACAAGGTTCCATACTTCCAGGAAGCGGTCACAGCCGCAACCCACCTCGCAATCGGGGCGGCCGCAGCCCTGTTCCGGCCCCAGGTCATAATAGATCTCCGAACAGGGGCCGCAAGGCCCCAGGCCGATTTCCCAGAAATTATCTTCTTTCCCCAGACGGTATATCCTGGACTCCGGAAGCCCCACCCTGTCCCTCCAGATGGCAAAAGCCTCGTCATCGTTTTCATAAATGCTTACATAGAGGCGCTCTTCAGGAATATTATAGACCCGGGTAATCAGCTCCCAAGCCCAGGTAATGGCTTCTTCCTTGAAGTAGTCGCCAAAAGAAAAGTTGCCCAGCATCTCGAAAAAAGTGGCATGCCTGGCGGTAATACCCACTTTATCGATATCAGGAGTGCGGACACATTTCTGGCAGGTTGCAATCCTGGGGTGCGGAGGGGTTTCCTTCCCGGTAAAATAAGGTTTAAGGGGGGCCATTCCCGCTCCGATCAGCAATAAAGTGGGATCATTCCTTGGCACAAGAGAAAAACTGGGCAGCACAAGATGCCCCTTCTGCTGGAAAAAATTTAAAAATTTGGCCCGTATTTCGCTGCTTTTCATCTTCGTCCTCCTGCTTTTTATCAAAACAATTATATCGGCAATTTTTCCCGATGTCAATTGAAAGGAAAAATATAGGAAAAAAATGCTCTCTCATGATCTCCTTACCCTTCACCCTTCGCCATTGTTTTTCTTGACAGCACGAAGAATGAGGGGATAAAAATGGCGAAAAATAATACGCAGGATGGCGGCCAGAGGCACAATGACAATCAGGCCGAAAAAACCAAGGTAGAGCCCTCCCAAAAGCAGCGCGATAATAACCGTAAGGGGATGAAAGTGCAGACTGCGGCCCAGGACCTGGGGGGTGATCAACTGGCTTTCGACCTGTTGTACAACAACAATCAGGAGTAATACCTTCCAGAACAGTCCCGGAGACTGCAGGAGGGCGACCAGGAGCACCGGCAGAGCGCCAATGAGGGGACCAAAATAGGGAATAACGTTGGTCAGGGCATTTATGATCCCGAAAAAAAGAGCGAACTGCACCCCGAGAATTAACAACCCCGCGTAGATCATCGCACCGACCGACAGGCTGATGATAAAGAGGCCCCGAAGATAAGCGCCCAGGGTCTGGTCTATTTCGTGCAGGGCGCTCTCCATCAAGGGGCGGGACGGAGGTGGAATAAATTGCAGGAAACGCCTTTTGAGCAGGGCATTGTCTCGGAGAAAATAAAAAGCAAACAAAGGTACGAGTAAAAGGGCAAAGGCCTGTCGAAAAAGCACCATCAGGAATTGTGAGAGCTTTTCCAGGTTTATGGTTAAGGCGCTTTGAAACTGCCGAATGCTTTCCCGGGTGCTTTCATTGATAGAATCACGTATTCCCCTGGGAAGATTATAGCGCTGAAAATGATTTTCCAGGCGTGTCACATAGAGCATAAATTTTTCTGTATATTCTGGCAATGCTGAAGCCAACTGCTCCAGTTCTTTTATCAAGGAGGGGATCCCGTCAAGGCAAAAAAGCAGGAGAAGTGCCGCAAAAAAAAGATAAATAATTGCTATCCCCGCCGCCCTGGAAAGCTTCTGTTTTTCCAGATAATCCACAACGGGGCACAGCAGGTAAGTAACCACGATGGCTAAAAGCAGCGGCGTAATAATAATCCCCTTAACTCCGTCCAATTTTTTCTACCTCGCCATGTTAGCTTCTTACGATCAGCCCTTCCAGTATTTCTTCTGGCAGCAAACCTTTATCTTCCCTTATGGATTTTACGAGTTTCAAGGCCGCCTCTTTATCCTTCAAGGCCAAAGAAGAGCCTTCGGCGTCGATATAGAATATCTCTATTTCTCCGCCGCTTTCAGTATACTCCAGCAGGCAGTCGGCGCAATAGTAAGTATTGTGGCCGATTTTTCCTGTATTGATACTCTGACACACCGGGCAGGGCATGGGAAATCTTACTCCTTTCCTGAAAATATTTCCAGGAATTCTTTTTTTATACCGTATATTTTCCCCTTTAAATAAAAAAAAATACCCCCTGCCCGAAAAGTGGTGCGGCTAACCGCCGTACCATATGCCGTACCATCTAAAGGGGAAAGATGTTGTGCTTAGCAGTTCGGCGGAACGAAAAATGCAAAGCAAAACGCTGCCCTATGCAAAAGAGGGTAGTTCGGTGCAGGTTGTTTTGCTTGCTTTGATTATAAAATTCATTAAATTGTAGTTTTGGTCTGCAAGAGCCGGGTTTGCTTCTTTACAGCAAAGTTTGTGGGGTTTTCAAAGGCGGGAGGCGATTATTCCCCCACCCAACACTTCGTCTCCGCGGTAAAAGACCACGGACTGGCCCGGCGTTACCGCTTTCTGTTTCCTGTCAAAAACTACCCGGACACGGGAGGCGGCGGTTAAGCCCCCCTCTCCTTTCTGTGGAGAGGTTTTCGGAGGGTAAAGGGTGGCCGGGACTAGAGGGGAACGGTAGCGGATCTTGATCATCACTTCCTGGGGCTCAAGAGGGGCCCTGCCGGAAACAAAGCTCAGATCTTCCGCCTCCAGCCCCTGACTGTAGGTCTCCTCCTCTTCTCCGACAATCAGGACATTATTACGGCGGTCGATCTCCACGACATACAGGGGACGCGGCGAAACAAGCCCCAACCCTTTGCGCTGCCCGATAGTATAAAAGGGAAGCCCCCGGTGGCGCCCTAGCTTTTTGCCGGAGGTGGAGAGGATATCTCCGGGTGAGAAACCGGCCTGCTCCCTCTCCAGAAAGCTGCGGTAATCATTGTCGGGGATAAAACAGATCTCCTGGCTATCCCTTTTTTCCGCCACCTGGAGCCCGCGCTCTCCGGCTAGCTCCCGCGCCTCCTCCTTCGTATAACCGCCCAGGGGAAAGAGCACGGAGGAAAGTTGCTCCTGGTTCATGGTATAGAGCATGTAGCTCTGATCCTTATTACTGTCCAGGCCGCGAAAGAGCCTGTACACATCCTTTTCGGAATCATAGACGATCCGGGCGTAATGTCCGGTGGCGAGGAAGCCAATGCCCATGGCCCTGGCCTTCTGAAGCAGCAGGGAAAATTTGATATAGCGGTTGCAGGCGATACAGGGGTTGGGCGTTCTTCCCTCCAGATATTCCCGCACAAAATAAGAGACGACTTTGTCGTTAAAAGCTTCTTTCATGTTTAAGACATAGAAGGGTATCTCCAGGATATCGGCAACTCTTCTGGCATCGGAAATGTCCTGCAGTGAACAGCATCCCCGCCCTTCGTCGGAGGCCCTTTCTTCGGCGTCAGGGTCGACCCAAAGGCGCAGGGTTACCCCTACGGGCTGGAAGCCCGCTTCCTTCAGCAGGAGCGCTGCAACCGAGCTGTCCACACCGCCGCTCATGGCTACCATTATTTTTTCTCCCGGCTGCAAACCGGGTCTTTGCAGATCCATTTTTTTTGTTTTAAACCCCACTGCCTTCATCCCCCGCCATAAATTCCTGTGCCACCTGCTTTATTACTGCCTGCCCGCGGGTGACCCCAGCGATGCGTTCTGAAATCCGCTGCATCTCCCCGTAGGGCAGCAAGATCTCCAGTGCCACATCCTGGCTGTAATTAAAGGTCAGCACTTCACCGCCTCCGGCCTCCACTTCCCTGATTACAGCACCCAGGTAGTCGTAGGGCACCTGCAGCAACACCCTGGCTTTAAGCTCCCTGATGCAGATACGCGCCGCTTTTACTCCGGCTTCGGCACAGGAACGATAGGCGCGGATCAGCCCCCCTATGCCCAGCTTGACTCCGCCGAAATAGCGCGTGCCAACGACGATAACGTTGGTCAGCTCCGCTTTTTCCAGGGCTGCCAGCATCGGCGGTCCGGCTGTCCCTGCCGGCTCCCCGTCGTCATCACAGCGGGCCAGAAGCGCATCGCCGATGCCCAGGCGGTAGGCATAGGCATGGTGCGTGGCGCCGGGAAGCTCTTCCTTTACTCTGGAGAGAAATGACCGCGCTTCTTCCTCGGAGCGGCAGGAAGAAAGTGAAGCGTAAAAGCGGCAGGCACCCACGGCTATTTTGGTTCTCACGCTATCTGCAATGGTTTTGTAGCTATACATATATTATTTCCTTTTAATTATTTTTCCCATCCTTTAATCTTCGTTATGTACTCCGACCCGCGCTTTTAAGGACCTCCAGAGGGAAAGCCTTTCTTTGATCTCCTTCTCCGCTCCCTGCTCGGTAGGATAGTAAAACTGTTTTTCTTCCATACCCTCGGGCAAATAGCGCTGGGGAACAAAATGCCCCGGGTAATCGTGGGGGTAAAGATACCCCACGCCGTGACCCAGTTTGGAGGCTCCTTTGTAACCGGCATCCCGCAAATGCGGGGGCACTCTTTTATGGGAAGCGTTCCGCACCTCCGCCAAGGCTTTTTCCAGGGCCAGGTAGGCGGCGTTGCTCTTGGGGGCTGAGGCCAGATAGGCCGTGGCCTGGGCCAGTGGGATGCGCCCCTCGGGAAGGCCGATCTGATGCACAGCCTGGGCGGCTGCTACGGCCAGGCACAGGGCTTGCGGGTCGGCGTTGCCGATATCCTCGCTGGCGCTGATGACCAGCCGGCGGGCAATAAAAAGAGGGTCTTCACCCGCTTCCAGCATCCTGGCCAGCCAGAAAAGGGCGGCATCCGGATCGGACCCCCGGATGGATTTAATAAAGGCCGAGATGACATCGTAATGATAATCCCCGTCGCGGTCGTATTTTATGTTGCGCCGGCGCAAATTCTCCCGCACCTGTTCCAGGGTTACTGTGCCGGGCGAAGCACTGTTGCGGCCTGTTTTGGGCAGAGCCGTTACGGCCAACTCCAGGGCGTTCAAGGCAATCCTGGCATCTCCTTCGGCAATCTGCGCCAGGTATTCCAGGGCCTCTTCTTCCAGCTTTACATTGTATTTCCCCAGGCCCCTTTCTTCATCACGGAGCGCCCTGAGGAGAATCGCTTTTATTTCTTCCGGTGCCAGGCTTTCGAAGGTAAAAAGCAGCGAACGAGACAGCAGGGGCGGATTGATGGAAAAGAAGGGGTTTTCGGTGGTTGCGCCGATAAGGTAAACCAACCCTTCTTCCACTGCCGGCAGCAGGGCGTCCTGCTGCGCTTTGTTGAAGCGGTGGATTTCATCGATAAAGAGGATCGTCCTCCTTCCCCAGCCTCCCCTGAGCTTCTTGGCGTCATCAATTACCGCTCTTACCTCCTTGACACCGGCGGTAACGGCGTTTATACGGACAAACTGCGCCATGGTGGTAGCGGCAATAATCCTGGCCAGCGCTGTCTTGCCCGTACCGGGGGGGCCATAAAAAATTAAGGAAGATAACAGATCCTCCTCAATAATCCTGCGCAAAGGCTTATTTTCCCCGACCAGGTGCTCCTGCCCGGCAAATTCATCGAGGGTACGCGGGCTCATGCGCCTGGCCAGCGGCCCTTCTTTCTTTATGCTTTCTTCCTGGCTATAAGAGAAAAGGTCCAATCCTCAAAGGCCTCCTGGTTTGCACATTATTACAGCCGTCACCTAGCCTGAAATGATTAATATAATTCGCGCACTTCTTGCCGCACTTCGCCTCTGATGCTCCTCAGGTCACCGACTGCAGATAAAGGGCGCGTTCCAGCCTGATCTTTTGCAAGGCGCAACCCAGGTCATAGGTTTTTTTCAGATCGCCGGCCGCAAAGTAGGAGCTGGCAGCACATCCTCCTCCACAGAGGTAACGGGCCCAGCACTGCTGGCAAGCTTCTTTCTGGCGGGCTGCGGCAGCCAGCTTCTCTCCCGGTTCCCGGTTAAAGGCCAAGGGCTCACTAATATTTCCCATATAAAACTCATCCACCCCGACAAACTGGTGGCAGGGATAAAGCGAACCGTCGGCGGAAACGGCAAGGTAGTCCTCTCCTGCACCGCAGCCGCTCAAACGCTTGTAGAGGCAAGGGCCGCGCTCCAGATCCAGCAGGAAATGGTAAAACTGAAAGGGAGTCCCCTTGTCTCTAAACTCCAGATAAAGGTCTACCAGCCGGTCGTACTCCCTTTCCAGGGCAGGGAGGTCCTCCTCCCTGAGGCCGATGCCTTCAGCGCTGGAGACAACGGGCTCCAGGGAAAGGGAGAAGAAACCCAGTTCCAGGAAGTGCCTGATATCGTTAGTAAAATCCAGGTTTTGCCGGGTGTAGGTCCCGCGGATATAATAGTTATTACCTTCTCTGCCCTGCAGAAGGCTTTTGATCTTTTTCACCGTAGTTTTGTAAGAGCCGCGGCCGTTTTTATAGCTTCTCATCCGGTCGTGGACCTCAGGACGGCCGTCAAGGCTTAAAATAACATTGATATCTTCACTGTTCAGGAAGCTTATGGAGCGCTCGTCCAGCAACGTGGCGTTGGTGGTAAGGGTAAAGCTGAATTCCTTTTCCCGGTTGCGGGTCCTTTCCCGGGCATACT
>DLUO01000122.1 GCA_003444595.1 Bacillota bacterium | reverse complement strand
AGAAATTATGATTTTTTGTGGCAAGGGTGCAGAAAATGAGTTATGTCAGTCTTCAGATGTAATCAGCTTATTTTTGTCCTGTTCTCCATTTCCTCTTTCGAAAAACAGTTAAATTCAACGAAGAAAAGCTGATATATTTATCCTTCATAGACTTTGGTGTCATTTCTTGCCCAAGAAACTGCAAGGTAACAAAAAGGAGTATCCAGGAGGGCAAAGATAAATTTTACCAGATACTGGCTGAAAATCATGGTTAACAGCACAGAAAAGGGAACAGTTCCCCCAAAAGCCAGGCTTATAAATATAACGCTGTCCAGAAGTTGACTGGCCATAGTTGACAAATTGTTACGCAGCCAGAGGTGATGTCCTTTGGTAAGGGTTTTCAAAAAATTAAAGGCCCAGACATCGTGAAGCTGGGAGATAATATAGGCTGCCAGGCTCGCCGCAACGATGCGCGGAACCGTTCCTAAAACCGTCTCAAAGGCCTGCTGGTGTTCCCAATGAGGCGCAGGCGGCAGCAGTTGGGCGACTTGCAAAAAAACTATCATCAGTATGTTCATAATAAAACCGAGCCAGATAATTTCCTTAGCCTGTTCTTCTCCCCAAACCTCAGTAATAGTATCTGTCACTACAAAGGTAATAGGAAAGATAAATACAGCCGCTGGTAGAACTATGCCCCAGAAATAAATAAGTTTACTAGCAATAATATTAGATACTAGTAATGATGTTAAAAATAAAAAGGCCAAAATTACAAGTTTTCTGTTCACCAAAGCTCACTCCTTTTTTTTTATATAACTACATGTATCTCAATACTTTTACATATATCACAATTCCATGCTTTCCAGGGCAGAATATTCGTCATCAATAGAGCTGAAATCCGGATCTAACCGATTTTCCTAATCCGGTAAAAAGGATTTTAACTGCATCCTATCAATCATTTCCCTTAAGGCACAGTTGGAGAATAAGGCCCGCCAGACTTTTGAATATTGGTATTTGCTGCATTACAAAAGGTCTTGAAATCACATGCTGTACAATTTCTTTCAATTGGGTTCGAGACCCAAGAAGATATAATGCCCCTCCCTGACATTTCTGAAATCACACAGGACTCGATCTCGCTTACAACACGGTCAAATTTTTGAAGAGCTTTTTGGATATAACTGTCATTAATAGGTACAATGCGAATAGATCTTTGCTCTCTAAATGGCCTGGTAAGAACAGGGGGAGTAGTGTTTCGACTCCAATTTTGGATGGCTTGTAAATCCAATCCCTGTGGCATTACATCTGTCTAATTATTAGCTATATCTTTTTGGAGCTCCCTCAGATCCTCTATGGACAAAGCCAGTTCATTGAGATAAAAAATAATACCAGCAACAATAGATATAGACTGGGGTTGCTGAGAGCGTAACCACGCATAAGTCAGTATTTGCCATTCATGGTGCTGCCAGGTTGGATCGTTTGTAGGAGGTCTTCTCATCCCCTTATAATCAATAATTATCTCGTACTCTGTAGTGGCAAGGTTAGTTATTATTTGCTGTAATTCATGATTTTGATGTATGTAATGTAAAATTAGATTTCCGGAAGGCGCATCCTGGAGATTCACAGAACTTATCACATCAATAACACCAGTTATTCCATAATAATTACACCTGCTGATTCCGGGTTGATAATTAGGCATTTCCCGAATCCCTTTTAATCTAACCTCAGGGTCATCAATTAAAGGAAATAAATGCTGCCCCCACGTATTAATTGCTGCCTCGGTTCTCTCACTTGCAATGAGCCGGTGCGGATGATTGGTATCAGAACACCACCCTTCTCTATTAAAAGAAGAATCATAAGGGCAAAAAAGCCTTGGCGGAGGATTTAACCCTCTTGTTCTTAATCTCTGATTAATTCGCAGTTCAATTTCTCTAATATCAGGATCCCAATTCCATGGAAATCGCTTTCTTCGTTGACTCTGTTTCCACTCAAGATAAGCCTCTTCCATAACGCCGTGAATAAACTCTCCAAACCATAATTGAACCGGTGTAGATGGTGGCAGGGAACCCCTACTGTAGTATCTATATTGAAGACCGCATACAAGATACGCTAATAAATCACCGGTTAAGCTATATTCCGGAATTTTATACGGTTGTCCTCTTACGGATAATGACATCCTTTCACCCCTATACATGAATTAAATTATGTAAACCTTCTCCCCAGTGCCAATTTCCATTCCTATCCCAACCAGTAGCGATATTTGGTATTGCTTTTTTTTGACCGGATTGAGTATAATATCCATTTCTTACACTATTTAAACCAACCAGCAACAGAACATCTTGAGCTCTACTAAAAGCTACAAAATATTGTCTTACCAAATCGTCAAATGCTCTATCCAAAGCTGCCCTTCTTGGTTGTCCTAAAGGAGAATAAGGTCTAAGTTCATCCTCCATGTTGCAACTCTTACCGCCACTTCGTGGGAATCTCTTAAAATCTGCGGATCTTAAATCTCTAAAATCAGAGCCTACGTCTACTATAACTAGGGGAAATTCTAACCCCTTCGCTTGATGAATAGACATAATATTTAGTCTATCAGGCGGCAGGGTGTCAAGAAGATCTTCATCGATTTCAATTGCACCTGTCGCCATAGGCACAAAAATGTTCCATAGAGCTTCTCTAATAGACGCTGTCTCCAAATCTAGATTTCTCGGGTCAAAAATAATTTGTCCACCAAAATGACCAAACAGTCCTGCCTGGCAAATGGTTCGTGTTATTGCCTCAAGATACACTAAACCTTCTATGTCGTTTTGCATATTAGATAACCAAGTAACCAATTTATAAACTAAGTCTAAAAAATTCCTGCTCTAATCGCGCAAAATCAAATAAAATTCTGCTTTGCAACTCCAAATTATAATCGTTTATGGCATCACATAATATTGGAATGCCTGGATGATTAGCGTTGTTACTAAATTGGCTAACATTCACCTGGTCGTGATAGAATCGGTCTTTTACTTCCCGGATAGTAGCACTTATCTCTGATAGATTAAGACCCCATGAAGTTCCTCTCAATTTGGCAATAAAATTCTTCAGTGCCCTATTATCATACCTTCTACGGTTGAAAAGTCCAACCCGAATCATCAATGCATTAGAGACAAAATCTTCAATAACAAGAGGAGAAGAAATTCCAGGAGCGCGGTAATCTCCTAAAATTTCTTCAGCGATATTATCTAATGTTCCTGTGATAATTTGATTAAAGTTTATTTTCCTTAATTGATTCCTTACATGACTATAGCCTGGATTAAGCATGAAGAGATGTCTAAGCTGATCGCCCCAGGCAAGAATTCTCGATCTTAACTCCGCGGCAGCTTTTCGTGTAAAGGTTGTTGCTAAAATTGAAGATGGATCTATATCATCTACAAAAATTAATTTTAGAACTCTTAAGGCAATAACCGTTGTTTTACCGCTACCTGGACCTGCAACTATGAACAAAGGTTTGTTTAATGAAGACCTTACAGCATCATTTTGGTTCGGGTTGTTCTGTCTACTTATATCTCTATTAAGGTGACTGACAACCGCTTCCTCAAAATCATTCCAGTTGATCATCAGGTTCCCTTCCCCTCAGCCACAATTAGTTCAAGCCAGCTTTTAAGATGGTGTAATCTTCTCCAATTTGCCCTTCTGCCCAACAAACATTATACCTGTTGAATATTTTTTGCTCTTTAAGTTTTAATAGCGGGCATAAAAATCCCGCCAAGGTTCGTGGTGAAACGACTCGCTAAAGTCGATTTTCCACATCTTTAAAAACCTCCTCTGCCTATGGTAATATTATACATTTGGCCTCAGCAACTTTCAATAAGAAGAATTGTTCAGATAGAAAATATTGCGAATCCTAAATACTGTTAATTTTTTTACAATTATTTAATTTTCTGTTTTTTTAACGATAAATATAGTATAATAAAGATAGGCTTTTGCTAAATTATACTAAATATGTTGGAAGGGAGGTGTAGCGAATGGTAAATATTGAGCGCGCCTTGCGGTTTCCGGTTGCTGAACAGGGAAATTTTGTAAAAATTATTGTGGGTGCTGTTTTGAGTATTATCCCCATTATAAATTTTATTTCCCTGGGTTATCTTTACCAGTTGATGAGCAATATTATTAATGAACAGCAGGAAATGCCTGAATGGGGAAATTTCGGGGAAAAGTTTGTCAGAGGTTTTATGTTTTTTATTATCGGCTTTATTTACATGCTTATCCCCTTAATCGTCGGCGCCATTACCGGTGGCGGCGCGGCCTTCAGGGGAGGGCTGGGGTTACTCGTTGGCGGATATTTTATTTCATTCATCATTGCCATAGTGATAGGCTTCCTCTTACCCATGGCCCTGACTCATTATGTCCGCACAGAAAGCTTTGCTTCCGCATTTGATTTAAAAACTATTTTCTCTTACATCTCGTCCAGCATCAATAATTACCTTATAGCTTATGTAGTTATTATCGTTCTTTGTATAATCTTGGGGATAGTGTCAGAAATCCCTGTCATCGGCTGGATTATCAGCATCCTGGGAGGTTTCTATATCGCCTGTACCGCCTGCTTCCTTTTTGGAGAGATATACCGTAATGCATCCGTGTCTAAAAGCGACAGTGTATCCTAAACGGTCATAAACAGCAAGATGCCCTTATCCGCGAAATGGGATAGGGCATCTTTTCATTTACACAGCCAGGATTTAAAGCATCTCGGCAATTTTTTTAATGTCTTCGACATAAGTCATCAATCCCTGGATAGAAGCGGTTATTTCCTGGGTTGACGAGGCCTGATGCTGGGATATTTCCAAAACTTTAGATATTTCATCGCTTATCTCGACGACTCTCTGCTTTATCGTCCCAATAATTTCTTTGATATCTTCCACCGATTTGGAGCTGTTTTCCGCCATTTTACGAATCTCAGTCGCTACAACTTCAAAACCGCGTCCCTCTTTACCTACCCTGGCGGCCTCAATAGCAGCATTCAACCCCAATAAATTTGAATTTGCCGCTATTTTCCTGATAAAATCCAGGATCGCCTCTGTCCTTTCCACCAGCTCAACCATTTTTTTCTGCAGGCCGTTAAGAACTTCCATCTCGGCAAAAAGCTCCTGTGCTGAAGCGGCCACTTCTTCAGTGGCAACAACAATCTCTTCATGCGTAGAGGCAAAAGAATGCGCCGCCTCCACGAGAGTTTCCTGGGTTTTTAGACTAAGCCCCAAAGCGATACAGCCGATAATATTATCCGACTCGTCTTTAACAGGCACTGTGACAGATTTGAAGGGAACCCCGTAAATTTCTTTGGGCAAGACGGAAGCTTGGGGGTTGCCCGAGTGAATAGCTCTATAGACGCCGCTTTCTTTAGGGATCGGCTTACCTGTATTGTCTCTGAAGTCAAAGCCCTGTGGTAAATGATCTGCAAGAAACTTTTCACGATCAGTTACGGCCACCGAACAATCCAGGGGAACCAGCTTTTGAATTAAAGGGGCAATTTTAAGCACTGCCTCCAGCAAAGTATACTTTCTCTCCGCTATGTTTCCGTCAGCAGGTTGTTCCAGAATATCCATAATTCCAACACCGCTTTTTCTTTTTCGCTGACTAAGAAAAAACAGTTCCTCCTTTCCATTATTGTTTATTTATCTTTGTTCTACGGCTATCCCCGGCTAAAATCCTCTTTTTAAACGCTTCCCCGCATTTTTCACCAAGTGACTTAAGAAGATCGCCTAGAGTAGAACCGGGGGGAAGGAGAATCTCTCTCCCCCCCGTCACCAATCAGTTTGCCGATAGCGGCAACTCCCTTTACCGTAATAACGATCATGACAGAGTACCCCCCTGAATCGCGCTCTTTATGCCCCAAACCCGGTTGGCTGTATTCCCCTCGTTGCTGGCTGTCCGCCGATTATACACCAATATTCTATTTATATATTCCGTATTCCTTGCCGATATCAACCATAGCCTTGACATTTTCCGGTTTGGCTTCATCAAAGAAGGCCCCATTGCTCAGCATGAAGCCGCCGTCTCGGCCTACGGCATCGATCAGCTTCTTGCAGTAATCCTTGACTTCTTCCGGAGTACCCAACTGCAACAGGGAAGAAGGAACGTTACCGGCAAGGCAGGCTTTCTCACCTATGGTTTTCCTCGCTTTCACCATATCCGATTGGTCAATCATCCATAAGGTTTTGCCCTCCGGAATGTCTTTCATAATTTCCAGACGTGAATTCCAACGTCCTTCGAGGGCAGGGAAGGGGATGCATCCGCCTTCAATCAATCCTTCGATAACCTGTTTTAAGTAAGGCCAGTAAAATTTTTTAAACTGCTCATCTGACAGAAAACCGTCGGCACCCTTATGGAGGGGCATGAAAATAAGGGGATTACCGGTCTGCTGCATACTGGCAATACCCATGGCGATCATGATGGGAACCTGCTGTTCCAGCGCTTTGATCAGCTTATCGGGCTGACGGTACATATCCAGCATTATGCCGCGGGTACCCCTCAGAGTGTCGCCGATTACGTCAAAAGGTGCCTTGGAATATCCTCCCAAGATATTCGGGAATCCCAACGATCTTAGTTCGGCATCGCTGGCGCCCATAGCGCCTGCCCATTTCAAGGCTTCAGCCCCGGCTTCAAAGAGTTTCTTATAGGTCTCCTGAACAGGCGGTAATCCAAAGGGAATGAAGTTAAAGGCAACTCCGTACATTTCGAGTATACCGGTAAATGGCGGAAGCATCGTGAATCCCTCTAAAGCGCCGTATACACGCGGCAGGTAAAAATTTCTAAAATAGAAGGAGGGATCCATAAGCAGCAGATCATACTCATCCGCTTTCATGTATTCTTTTTCAATACACTGGTAGCAATGCTCCGGTGCAACCCCATGTCCGGGCCAGACATACAGCTTGTAGTCAACCAGTTCAAAAAACCTTCCCGGGCCGGGAGCCGAAGCTCCTATGTGCATGTCCGGTTTAAACTCCAGTATGAATTTCTTAAATGCAGAAACGCATAAATCATAGTCATACATGGCGTCTTTGGGCGTTATCCCGGCAAAATAGTAGGGGAACATGCTGGGAAAAATCACAACCGGAATCCTATCCGGAGTTTTTTTCATTTGAATAGCGTCTTTAACCCTGTTTATATTGGCCTTATAGTTAGCCTCCGCTTCGGGGCTTTGAAATTTAACGTCATTCCCCTCGGGGTCTTTCGGTGACAGCAGTTTTTGAAACTGTACCTCTTGCCTGTCTCTTATACACATCT
>DLUO01000150.1:1373-5243 GCA_003444595.1 Bacillota bacterium | reverse complement strand
CGATATCAGGGAAAACCCTGCTGCCGGCGGGTTGCTGCAGGCCGGTGACGGAGCAGCCCGCAAGCCCGGAGGCCAGCAGCAGGGCCAGCAGTATCAGCCGTAACGATTTCACGGGGCGATAAAGGTTTCCGTCCACCGGGCCAGGGGGGGCGCCTGGCCGGAATCCAGCATAGCGTGCCATTTCCTGTCCGTTAACCTGTCCTCCATAGGCCAGAGAAACTCATAGTGGGAGAAGACGCCGCCTTTGGCGATTCTCAGGGTGCCGTCAACGGGCACAACAGCGTATATTTCAAAGATATGCCCTGTAGCCTCCTCCAGCACCGCGCCGTTGGGATCGGTAGCTACGTCGGCCACCAGAGCCGCCGGATTATCACCGATTGCGGAGCGGTGCTCCACCCCTGTATCGCGCAGCGCCTCCAGCCAAAAATGCTCCAGCTGCCCGCCGTAGGAGCGGATCAGGTCATATTCCTCTTCGGAAAGAGGGATTCCGGACAGCTCTTTTTCCGAGATGGTCTTCAAGGAGAGGGCCAACTGCTCCATCCGCTCCAGGCTCTCCCGATCCCTGTCGTTTAAAAGCTCACGTGAGGCGAGCCCCTCCCGCGTCATCCGCACCAGCGCAGCCAGGCGGGCATAAAGGTGCGGGTTGGGTTCCACGTAGCCGCGGTCGTCCACATCGTCCCAGCCGCCGCCCATTTCCGCGTAAACCTGCTTGGCGTAAAGGATGGTATCATGCTTGAGCTCGGTCCAGCTGCCCAGATAGGTGTTCAGCTCTTTCCTGGTCCAGGCTTTGTTGCGCATAAAGGAGGGGAACCCCTCCCCCTTCTCCCCGAGCAGGGTATCAAGGGTGTAAAGCCAGCTCCAGTAGAGGTTCTGCACCCGGGTCTCTTTGTCCAGACCGGCGATAAATTCCTGCAGTTTGCCCATATTCTCGCGGTAGCCCGCGTAGTCTGTCTCCCCCTCGGCCTCCAGGATGGCGTATGCTTCCGCGGAGCCCATGGCCGCGGGGATATCCAGCGCCCGGGGAAGCATTCTCCACTCTCCCGCGCTGTTTTCTTGGACGGCGCGGTAAATTAGCTGCTGGAAAATAGCGGCATCCAGGGTAAAGCGCTGCCCCATAAAGCGGAAACCTTTAATCTCCCCCTCGCGGTCGGGCTGTATTGCTTCCTCAAAGATAGGGATAGAGTTTATCACCGGGGGCTCCAGCTCCGCCGCTGCCTCCAGAAAAGCCTCCCATTTTTCCCCGCCGGAGGAGAGCGTCTCCAGCTTCAGCTCTTTACCGTAAATTTCCTCCAGCAGTTCCCGGTACTGCCAGTAGGAAAGGTCATCGCTTTTCCCCACAAAGAAGCAGGTGGGCTGGTAAATCCTATCCCATCTTTGAAGGCTGTCGCCCTCGCCCAAAGCCAGCGTCATCAAAACCGCGGAGCGGGTCTCATCCTCGCTCTTCAGCCGGAAGGTCATCCTCCCGCACCACATCATGGCCTTAAAATATGACCGCAACAGCTCGTCAGTATCATAGTGCCCGCGGGGAATGTACTGGGAATAATCTTCCATCAGGGCATCCAGAGGCGTAAGCTCCTGCCCCATGTTCATTAAAGGTGAAACCTCGATGCCGGCGCGGCTTTCGATCAGCTTAAGCTCCTCTCCCACTACCCCCCGCACCTCCGCCGGAACAGGAATCTTCGGATCAAGCAGCCTCCCGGCCACGGCAAAGAAACCCATATTCCGTTTGGCGGCGTTCTCCCAGCCGGTGCCCTTAAGGGCCTCGTACTGCCTTTGAGAAGCGGAGAGCATGGAGGCGGTGAGTTCCTTCAACTCCGGTGCCAGCTTTTCCTTTTCTATCACCCGCAGCAGGTGGCTGAAAAAGAGGTGGTAGTTGTGCAGCATGGAGTCGGTAGTAATAAAGCTGGGCACCGGCCTGTAGCTGTTCATCTCATAGAGCATGAAAAACTCCCGGTGGTGCTGGCTCGGCACCACCACAAAGCCGTTTTCCGCCAGCAGCCGCTCCGCCGCCGGGGAGAGCTCAAACATCTCCCGGTTAGTGATATTACCCAGCCCGGGCTCTACTTCGTAAGGCTGCACTGCCGGGGTAAAATTCACCGGCACCTCTTCATAAGCGGCAAACTTAAGAGCTGGCTCCGGAGGCGGAGCCACCTTTTCTTCCAGAGGATTTTGTTCCTCTCCTTCACTGCCGCCCTGCTCCACTCCGGTACTATGTTCCGGTTGCCCGGGATCCCCGCTGCACCCCGCCGCGGCGGCGAGAAGCAGAAACATACAGATCGCCCATACACATAATTTTCTTCTTTGCACTGTAAGTATTTCCTCCTTGCTTGTTTTGGAGAGTACAGAATCTCATTAAAAAATTATTAATGAGAGCGCATCTCTAATTTAAAAGACGAAGGGAACCATCAGTTAGTTCCCTCCGGCGGTCAAATAAACAATATTTAAGCGCTGCCACGATGTTGTTTGCCTAAGAACTTGTTTGGGGATTTTCCTTACCCTTTTTTGTAAGCAAAACCTTCAATAATATGGCAAAGGCAGAAGAGCCCAGGAGTAAGACAGTAAAAAGGAGGAAACTGTAAAAATAGGAGCCGCTGAGGTCATAGGAGAGCCCTACCAGGAAAGGACCCGCCAGCATGCCGGCATTTTCACAGATGCGCAGGATCCCATAGCCCTTCCCCAACCTGTCTGCCGGCAGGAGCTTTGGCACCAAGGCAAAGATTGAAACGGGGCCAACCGCTCCTACCACACCGATCAAGGCCGACAGCAGCAGGTGCTGCGTAGTGACAAATAGCAAAAGATATAGTCCGCCAAGGATAAGCCCTCCTAAAATCAAATACAGCTCCTCGCGGCCTGTTTTATCAATAAGGTAACCGGTGAGTGGAGAGATCACCAGCGAACCCATTGTAAAAAGGCTGGCTAGAAAGCCGGCATAGGCATATTCGTAACCGATGCTCAAAAAATAATCCGGCGCGAAGCTGATAGAACCTATCCTGGCGGCGACGAACACCATCCAGGAAAAGGAAACCAGCCAAACGCCCCAGTAAAAGCGAAAATCTCTCAGGTAACCCATGGAATCCATGATGCGGCCGGAAACGGCGGCTGAGGTATTGTTTTCGCTGCGCTGGGCAAAAACGCTTTCAGTCTCCAGGCATCTCCAGAAAACAACCAGCATCAGCAGGCAGGCAAGGGCGGAAAACAAGATCGGGACCTGCCAGCCCCATACTGTGACAACTCTGCTGAATACGTTATGGGCAAAGATAGTACCGGCGGGTACACCCGCATTGAAAATCCCCATAGCCGCTCCCAACCCGCGGTTATTTATAAAGGCGCGGGTGAGTGCCTGGGCTGCAGCAATTACAACGGTTGTTCCCCCGATCCCGGCGATAAATCGTCCCACCGCCAAGGCAGCAAAGGATGAACCTGTAGCAATAATAATATTCCCCACAAGCATCAGCAAAAAAGAGAGTATGCCCACTTTTTTAGGCCCGTGGATATCAGCCCAAAACCCGCCCGGTATAGAAAAGAAAATACCCGGCAGAGCGAACAGGCTTACTAAAAGCCCCCCCTGGGTATGGGATAGGCCGAACTCGTCGATCAGCACGGGCATCAGCGGAGAGATTGACTGCATAATTATGCCGAACAGGACCATAGCCAGGAAAGTAACGATAACAATGCCGGAACGATTGTTCATAAGGTTTAATCAGCTCTCCTTTTATCGATCTTGTGACAACCCGGCAGATTTTTACGGCAGTTCGTAATCCATGGTCCAGATTTCGGTTTGCTGGGGCAGGTCTCTGCTCGTAAGCTGAAGGGTGCTGCCCTTGGACTCAACCTTATAAGAAATATCCAGAGCAAGAAAATCTTCCAGGG
>DLUO01000150.1:0-1113 GCA_003444595.1 Bacillota bacterium | reverse complement strand
CGGTGAAAGCTGGGCAATTACCTCCAGCGCTTCTTGCGGGGACAGGGTATAGTATCCGCCCACCGGTATTATTAAGATATCCACATCCCCGATTTCCGTCAGTGCTTTTTCGTCAAGGGTATGTCCCAGGTCTCCCAGGTGGGCCAGGCGCAGATGAGGCGTTTCCACTACAAAGATACTGTTTTTCCCCAGATTTCTTCCGTGGTATGTGTTCTCTACGGTATAGATATGAAAATCCTCCAGTTCGTAATCAACCTCTTGCCAATCGCCCGCTGCAGTAAGCCCCCTCAGCACGACAGCATTTTCTCCGCCTCCCTGGGCATAGTTATGGTCGCTATGCTCGTGGGTAACTGTAACTATATCTACGGAAAGGTCTATTTTTCCATATGTTCCACAGTTCGGCTGGTAAGGATCCATTAACAGGCTAACGTCGTTTTCCAGCAAAAAGGCCGACTGACCCAGGTAAGTAAGCATTAAAGATGATTCGACTTCTTCAACGGACTCCTTTTCTTCTTCTCCAGACTCGCTGCCGTTTTCTTCTTCTGTAGTTTCACCTGTAATTTCATCTTGCTCATTCCCGGGTATTTCTTTGGAGGGTTCGGGGGCACTCTCCTCCGGCGGAGCGGAACAGCCGCACAGCACCATTATTCCCATGAGCAGACAGGCTATAAAAAGGGGTATAAACATTTTTTTTGCTCTCTGCATAGCCAATGCCACCTCCTTTCTCTTTTTCATACCGGTTATCCTCATATTATTAATTAGATAGTTTTTATGAATTCCCTCTTAAATTTGGCAAGGTTTTCTGTACTTTAAAATCATCTGCAGAAAAAACATTTTGGATAGCGGCAGACTTCACAGTTAAGGCAAAAACCGCCTTCGCCCATGCTCACGAAATCATCTTTGAACAAGGTTTCACCGGCAAATACCCGCGGCAGCACCGCATCCAGAATAGTAGTTTTATAATACATCGCACAACCCGGCACACCCATAAGGGCTGTGATATCCAGATAAGCCATCATAAACATATTGCCGGGCTGTACAGGAGCCCCGTAGGTCACTATACGGGCACCGACGTTCCGTATAGCGCTCGGCGTCACATCATCCGGATCCACC
>DLUO01000113.1:1817-3876 GCA_003444595.1 Bacillota bacterium | reverse complement strand
AGATGCCGTCAGCCGGACACCAGTGAAGCTTCTCTTTATTTTTGCTTGTAAAATAAGAAAAAAGGTAAATAATTGCGCCACAGCGAAGCCGGAAGCTTGACAGTTGACTTGACAAAGGTATATACATTTGTATATAAATAGAAGTAATTAGATTAAAAACATATGAAAGGATGAAGAAAATGTCCCTGGAGCAGCAGAGAAGGTTTTGGGTCATCTTTTTTACCGCTATTGTCCTGGCGGCCTTTATACTGCCATTTTATTTGTTTGACGATCTTCCCAAAATCTATGGAGCTTTTCTTTTCTGGTGTATATTTGCCGTCGTTGCTATTATTGGCGTGGGTGTTATTACCAGCAAATGGAGGGAATAAAATGAGCGCATTAACTGTATATCTTGTTATGGCATTATATTTCGTCTTGGGAACTATTGTGGCCGCTCTGGCCCGTAAAGGTATGGGGCAGAGTGTAGCCGATTTTTTCCTGGCCAACCGTGCTGTTGGCGGCCTGGTGGCTGCCCTTACTTACAGCGCGACAACCTACAGTGCTTTTATGCTGGTTGGTTTGGCCGGCCTTACCTATGCCGGCGGGGTCGGCGCCCTTGGTTTTGAGCTGATCTACCTCTCCGGCCTGGTGCTGGTCGCCTTTTTTGGGCCGCGCTTTTGGCTGGCGGGCAGGAGGTATGATTATCTTACCCCTACAGAAATGCTGGCGGACCGCTACCAGAGCAAACTTCTGGGAGTTATAGCTGCCCTGGCTGCCGTTGTCTTTCTTATACCGTACAGTGCAGTGCAGCTGGTTGGCATCGCAACCCTCATGGAGGGGCTTTCCGGCGGAAATGTCCCTTTTATGGCCGGTCTTGTAGTGGCCACCGTTTTTGCCGTTACCTGGGCATGGATGGGAGGCATGAGAGCAGTAGCCTGGACCGATTCCCTGCAGGCGCTGGTTATGATTACCATTGCCCTGCTTTCTGTTGTGTTGATCGTTTACCGCGGATTCGGCGGATTCGGGGGGCTTTTTGAAGCCCTGGAAACAAGTTATCCCCGGTGGCTGACTGTACCCGGCCCGGGGACGCCGGGATATTTTAACCCCTACAGGTTTGTGGGTTTAAGCATGCCCTGGTTCTTTTTCTGCCTCTCCAACCCCCAGGTCAGCCAGCGCCTTTTTATTCCCAAGTCGCTGAAACACATGAGGACTATGGTAATGGGCTTTCTGGTATTCGGTTTTATTTACACTCTTATCTCAATTATCTGGGGCTTTTCCGCACGCGTGCTGCTTCCTAACCTGGAAAATGTCGATGCTGCCACACCACATCTGCTGGCCCTGGATATAGTTCCCAAGGGTGTCGCCCTTATTGTTATGCTGGGGATTACAGCTGCAGCCATATCCACGGTCAACTCTATTATTTTGACGCTTTCCTCCATGATTTCTCGTGACGTTTTCAAAAAATTCAAGCCAGAGGCAGAGGAAAAGCAGGAGCTTTTTGTCGGCAAGCTTTTTGTACCCGTGTTTACTGCAGTCATTTTTTTCTTTGCCAGTCTGCGCCCGGGGCTGATCGCCGTTTTATCCGTGGCCTCGTCGGCGGGTCTGCTGGTGATGGTCCCCGCTCTCTTCGGCGCCTTCTTCTGGAAAAGAGGTACGGCAGCCGGGGCAGTTACCAGCATTCTGGCAGGGGGGATAGTTGCCTTCTACTTTCAGTTCGGTAATCTTTTTCCTTTGGGATGGTGGCCCGGTATCTGGAGCGGTATAGTGTCCGCAGTCCTTTTCATCGTTGTCAGTTTGCTGACGAAACCTCCTTTAGAGAAAGCAGGCGAGTTTCTTGGTTATTTGCAGGAAGCCCTAAAGGAAAAAAATGCCATCTGACTGCTTTTATGCACAACCTCTTGGATACAAGAAATTTGCAGGCCTTGGGAGATGCCGCTTGTTCTTAGAAATTTCTTCAGCTATAATGTAATTGCCGAGCAGGAACATAGATAAATAGAGAAATGTTGGAGGCAGGGGTTATTTTGCGTAAATTTTTAAACTATCTTTTTATCTTGCCGGTTATTATTTTCCTGGGCTTTGC
>DLUO01000113.1:1351-1560 GCA_003444595.1 Bacillota bacterium | reverse complement strand
CAAGAGGATGGTCAGTTTTTCATGGTTACTGTTTCTCAACACCGGGCCAGCCTATGGAGTTACCTGTACGGTATGTGCCATCCTTTTGTGGATGTACGCCCAATTTCCAGAGTTATTCCACCGGATATGTCTCAGGAGGAATATAATCAGTTAATGCAGAACTGGATGCAGGAAAGCAAGTATCTGGCGCAGATAATTGCCCTGCGCAG
>DLUO01000113.1:0-1046 GCA_003444595.1 Bacillota bacterium | reverse complement strand
CCTGGTGGAGGAAGTCGTGAAGTATATTCAGGCGAAAGAAGTTGGGGAGGAAGTTTTGATTACTATACAAAAGGGTGAAGAGATTAAGGAATATAAAATTCCGACGATCGCAAACCGGGACGAACCCGGTAAAGCCGCTCTGGGAATCTATGTGCGTACATTAAACTGGCATCCACTACTGCCCCTGAAGATCGATATTGAAACAGGTCCGGTGATTGGACCCTCGGCGGGGATGATGTTTGTGCTGGAAATACTTGACAGGCTGCTCCCGGAGAACCTGACCGGCGGCTACAGGGTTGCCGGCACGGGAACAATTACTATTGATGGAAAAGTGGGCGGTATCGGTGGAATAAAGCAAAAAGTGATTGCTGCCGAACAGGCGGAGATTGATTATATCCTGGTCCCCGAGGAGAATTACGGGGAGGCCGTGCAGGCCGCCGGTCGCATTAATGTTGTCTCCGTAAGAGATCTGGATGAAGCCCTGGTTTTTTTACAGAGCTTGGAGAGAACTGCCGGTTACGGACGGCGGGCTGACGTAATGCGCCAGGGTACTTTTTCTTTTTGTATCTAAAATGAATTTACCGTGGCAGCAGTTTAGGGCAGGACCTACCTAAAGAAGGGCAAAGCGTTTTTTGACAGGGAATAAATTCTGTGATAAACTATGCTTACAAGATAATAAACATGAGTAAACTGGGCAGCCGCGGAAGTGTACTGCTTTCGAGGAAAGTCCGAGCTCCGCAGGGCAGGGTGCTGGGTAACGCCCAGTGGGGGTGACCCTAAGGAAAGTGCCACAGAAAAAAACCGCCCTCCACTCCCTGGAGAGGTAAGGGTGCAACGGTGCGGTAAGAGCGCACCAGGAGCCGGGTGACCGGCTTGCTAGGTAAACCCCACCCGGAGCAAGACCGAATAGGAGGGAGATGATGTTGCCCGCTGAATCCCTCGGGTGTGAGTCGCTGGAGACGCCAGGCAACTGGAGCCCTAGATAGATGGCTGCCGCTCCTAAAGGGAGAACAGAACTCGGCTTACAGGTTTGCTCATGCGAACTG
>DLUO01000028.1:2410-8563 GCA_003444595.1 Bacillota bacterium | reverse complement strand
AGATGTGTATAAGAGACAGGTCCTGTGCGTAAACAGCCCGAAATGCTGGAAAACCATGGCCAGCTTGTCTTTCCTGAAGCGGCTGAGCTGCTCCCTGCTGTATTCCAATATATTTTCGCCGTCAACATAGATTTTTCCCGAGGTGGGTTTGTTCAGCAGATTCAGGCAGCGGATCAGGGTAGATTTGCCGCTGCCGGAGAGCCCCATAATGGCAAAGACCTCCCCTTCGCCAACCTCGAAAGAAACGTCCCAGACGCCAACAGTATGCCCCGTCTTTTCCAGGATCTCGTCTTTGGTCATGCCGCTGTTCAGTATTTTTAACACGCTCTGGGGATGCCGTCCAAATATCTTTATCAGATGCTCTACCTTAATTTTAACCGTCAAAATATCCTCCCTCCAGATCAGTTTTCCGGGAAACGGTACCTGTTAACTGCCCCCTGTGAGATCCGGTCGATAATAATGGCCAGAAAAACAATGCTGATACCGGCCTCAAAGCCCTTGGCGATATCCAGCCTCTGGTTGGCAATCAGCACCTCCATCCCGAGCCCTTCTGCCCCGATCATAGAGGAAATAACAACCATGGCCAGTGCCATCATAGTCGTTTGGTTCACACCGGTCATGATTGTGGGGAGTGCCTGCGGAAGTTGCACTTTGGTCAGTGTCTGCCAGGTGGAAGAACCGAAGGAGTGAGCCGCCTCTACCATCTCCCTTGACACGCGCCGGATTCCCAGATCGGTTAGCCGGATTACAGGAGCAACGGCGTACACTGTTGTGGCAAAGACGGCGGGGATTTTTCCCATGCCGAACAACATAACGGCAGGAATCAGGTAGACAAAACTGGGGATCGTCTGCATGGCATCCAGTATTGGCCTGATCACATTGTTGGCCTTCTCGTTGTAAGCCATGAAGATGCCGACGGGAATGCCCAAAATAAAACAGATGACCACGGAAGTTAAGACGATTGATAGTGTCTGTATCATCATGTCCCATAAACCGAAAATACCAAGCAAGAACAAAAAAAAGGCATACAAAAGTCCGGAAAGCCAATTTCGGGCCTTCCAGGCTGCTAAAAATACGAGCAGGCAGATCATCCACCACGGCAGCCAGCGCAAGAAGGACTCGACAGTCAGCAGAAACGCCAAGCCGCCCTCCACTAAAGCATCGAAAACATGGCTGAAATCTCGTAGCAGCCAGTTAACAAAGCGGTCCACATAGACTCCGACCCCAAACCGTAAAAACTCGGGGAACTCGCCGCTTAAGAAGTTCAAATACAATCACCGCCTCATACATAAGGATAAAGAAAGTACGCTGATCTAGGCAGACAAGGATGGACAGCGAAGCAAAAAACATCTCCCGGGGCAGTAAAAGGCAAAACGCTACAAACCCGGGAGATATTATAACATTCAAGATCGTACTTGATTATGGCAGCGCAGCCTTCACTTTCTCCGCCACGTCTTCGGATACCCAATCGCTCCAGATGTTTTCATATTCTTTAAGGAAATAAATTGCCGCCTGCTGGGCATCTGTATCGTTTTCCGTCATATAGCTCAATACTTCGCTGATCAGGGCGGAGTTCGTCTTGTAACGGCTTAAAAATTCAGCCACTTCTGGAGCCCGCTCCGGCAGATCTTTATGGACGGCGATCGTAATCTCCGAAGACGGAAAGGCGCATTGGAAACCATCCTGCCACTTTTCCTCCGAGTACTCAGGTTCCTCAAGCAGTGTCATATCATATTTCCCCATCACCCATGTAGGGGTCCAGTAGTAACCAACCCATGGTTCGCCTTTCTCATAAGCCCCGGCTATAGAAGCGGCCAGGGCGCTGTCCGAGCCAGGCCGGAAGTAATTGAACGACTCTTCCAACCCGTAACTGACCATCTTCGTGCTCAAAATCTCGTCTGCCACCCAGCCGGCAGGCGACCCAACAATCCGCCCCTTTCCCGGCTGTTCCGGATCTTTAAAAAGCTCCCAATACTGCGGCAGGTCAAAAATAGACTTTAAATCGGGTGCCATCGGCTCTATTCCTCTCTCCGGGTCACCCTCGAGCATATACGTGGGCACCCAGAGCCCCTGCTCGTTATCGTCAAAGTTAACGCCCAGAACAGTAATATCGCCCTGCTCAATAGCTTCCATGTAGGCCTCTCCGATATTGTCCTGCCAGATCTCCATATAGAGGTCAATATCGCCGCGCAGCAATCCGGCAAATGTTATCGGCGTCGTACCCGGCATGACCTCTGTTTGATAGCCAAAGCCCTTTTCGATTATAAAACCGGCCACATAGTTATGAAATTGAATGCTGTCCCAGCCGGCATCGGCAAATACCAACGGCTTGTCTCCTTCGGCTGAACAACCGGCCATAACCACCAAAATTATAGAAACAGACAAAATTAGCCAAATCCCTTTCTTTTTTAAACTTTTCATCGGTCCCTCCTCATATTACATTGCATTTTCATTCTTTTTCTTTATTTTATAGAACTTCTCGTGGAGATTCAATTAGCTTATTTGTATCTATAAGGGACGATTTGGGAGGATACGGACAGATCTGTCCGGTAATATGGACTGATCCTAATGAGACCTGTATATCGAAATGATATCAATAATATTGTAAAAAAACACCCTTGGCCTGAGCGCTTGAGCTTTTTTACGCTCCTTACCCGTTTAAAATCTGCACCAACTTTTCTGATGTTGCATAGTTTACTAGCACAAGATTTCCCCGGGAAAAATTCTTTGCTATTGATAAATACTTGCCTGTAAGACATTTTTAAGAGCAAAAAATTGCTTCGCTAAAAAAGGGAGGTGACCGGAATGGATAAAACTGCAGAAATGACGCTTGCCGATCTGCCTCCGCACCGGCGGGGGATTATCAAGTCTCTTGATGCTGAAGGCATGATCAGGAGAAGACTGCTGGATCTGGGTTTGCTACCGGGCACCGTGGTGGAGACAATTAGAAGAAGCCCGGCCGGCGACCCTGTGGCTTTTAAAATACGCGGAGCGGCCATTGCCCTACGCCTGGAGGATGGGCGCCGGGTTTACATTCAACAGCTATAGTAAGCTTGTACGAAAGGAGGCGTTACCGCCTTGGCTTTAACCCGTCACACAACAGCAAAGAAGATTTCGCAACCCGGTTCTTTGAATTCTCCTGCCACCGGCTATCTGGCTGCGTTGGCCGGCAACCCGAACACAGGAAAAAGCACCTTATTCAATGCTTTAACCGGCCTCAAGCAGCATACCGGGAACTGGCCGGGCAAGACCGTTGTCCAGGCTCGCGGCAATTACCGGCATGAAGGCAAACTGGTAACATTGGTGGACCTACCGGGCGCTTATTCTTTGTGGGCCAGTTCGCCCGAGGAGGAGGTGGCCAGGGATTTTATCTGTTTCGGCCGGCCGGATGTTACCATAGTTGTTGTCGATGCCACCTGCCTGGAGCGCAACTTAAACTTTGTGCTGCAAGTTATGGAAATAACCCCCAGAACCATCGTGTGTCTTAATCTGATCGATGAAGCGAGGCGCAGGAATATACATATCGACGACCAAAAGTTGCAAAGCAGATTGGGTGTGCCGGTAATCCCGACTGCAGCACGTAGCGGCGAAGGGCTGAACCTGCTGAAGGACGCGGTGAACCGTGTGGCCTCCGGGGCAGTCCGCCCTGAGCCCAGACAAATCCGCTACGAGGAGAGCATTGAACAGGCCATCGAAGAGTTGGCGGCAACATTTGTCCCCTCCTTACAGGAAGGGATAAACAAAAGGTGGATCGCCCTAAGGCTTATTGGGGGCGATTACTCGGTTATCAGCAGTATAGGAAAGCACCTGGGAAGCGGGAGGATAAAGGGGGAAGGGGAATATGGGACAGGCACAGCAGGAAAGGATGTTTTTAAATGAGGCCCTCTACAAAGCGGAACATTTACGCCATGCTCAGGGTGAAAATATTCATGACAGAATTGTTGCAAATATATACGCTGAGGCTGAGGCGCTGGCTTCGGATGTTGTTAAGTTAACCGGGGCCGGAAAAGACCTTGATCGCCGGATAGACGATATTGTCACCTCGCGGATTTTCGGATTTCCGCTCATGTTCATTCTCTTAGGACTGGTTTTCTGGCTGACGATAACCGGGGCAAACTACCCCTCCGCATTACTTTCGGCACTCCTTTTCGGGCTGGAGGAGAAGCTGACCGCCCTTTTTCAAATGCTTGGGGCGCCGGCATGGCTGCATGGAATTGCCGTGCTGGGCACGTACCGGAGCCTGGCCTGGGTTTTATCCGTTATGTTACCGCCTATGGCCATTTTTTTCCCTATATTCACCCTGCTGGAGGATCTCGGGTATCTGCCCAGAGTCGCCTTTAACCTGGATCGGGCTTTTCAACGGGTGGGCGCCCACGGCAAACAAGCTTTGACCATGTCCATGGGTTTTGGCTGTAATGCTGCCGGAGTAGTCGCGGCACGGATTATTGATTCCCCGCGGGAAAGACTGATTGCCATACTGACTAACAATTTTGTGCCGTGCAACGGTAGATTCCCCACGCTAATCTTATTGGCCACAATTTTTTGCGGTGCGGAGGCAGCTTCAATATCCGGGAAAATAGCCGCAATAGCGACAGTTACTATGCTGGTGCTGACGGGTGTAGCCGTCACCCTGCTCGTTTCCCGGGTGCTCTCCAGAACCCTGCTAAAAGGCAAACCTTCTTTTTTCTCACTGGAGCTGCCTCCATACAGAAAGCCGCAGATCGGGCGCGTTATCATACGCTCGTTTCTGGACCGGACCATCTTTGTAATGGGAAGGGCTGCTGCCGTAGCCGCTCCGGCCGGCGCCGTTATATGGATCCTTGCCAATGTCTCCGCCGGTGATCTCCCTATTCTTGCCCATGCAGCAGGGCTGCTTGACCCTTTAGGCCGGGCGGTGGGGCTGGACGGAGTGATCATGCTGGCTTTTCTGCTGGGGTTGCCGGCCAACGAGATCGTCATCCCTATTATGCTGATGAGCTACCTTTCTACCGGAACCATGCTGGAAATAGGCAGTACCGTCGCCATGAAAGGGCTGCTGGTTTCCCAGGGTTGGACCTGGGTTACAGCGCTGAACATGATGCTGTTTTCGCTACTGCACTTTCCCTGCGGGACGACGCTGCTTACAATCCACAAGGAAACCGGGAGCATTAAATGGGCAGCGCTCGCTGCTGTAATTACTACGGCCACTGCCATCATCGTTTGTTTTTTGGTAGCTCAGGTTGCGCGCCTCTTTAACCTGATCTAAAGTTCAGCAGGAGATATTCGTTAATTATAAGATTATGTGAGCATGCGATAAAAGCGAAACAATTTTTTGCTAATTTTTGGCGAATCTACCGGCCGATAAAATGCTCATTTACAGGTATCACCTCCCTTTAAACATCAGCATAATCTATTTAAGCATGACAACAAACGAGGGTGATCATATGAACTTGGTGGCCTCTGTGCTGCTGGCCCTGGCTCTTAGCATTGACGGCCTTGGAGTAGGGCTGGCTTATGGGATCAGGAAAATTAAAGTCTCTTTTCTTCCCATCATTCTAATTACCTCCTGTTCAATTCCGGCCATGACGGTTTCCATATTAATCGGGCGGCTGGCAGGAGGCTTCATCCCTTACCGGGCTGCCGGTATGATCGGTGGCACTATTTTAGTGCTGGTCGGTCTCTGGCAACTTATTGAAGGCCTAAAAAAATACAGGAATAACCCTGTATTATTAACAATAAACTTGAAAACCCTGGGGCTGGTTCTGCAAGTTATACATAAACCTGAAAACGCCGATATGGATGAATCCGGGGACATTGATTACAAAGAAGCTTTGCTTTTGGGAATCGCACTGAATATAGATGTAATGGGAGCGGGATTCGGAGCCGGGATAGCCGGCTACTCTTTATTTTTAATCCCCTTTGTACCGGCTGCTTTACTTTTAGCCTTATATACAGGTTTATTGATCGGGAAAAAAGAGAGTCAGGGCTTTTGGGGCAAAAAAGGACACATGCTGCCGGGAACAATACTGGTGCTTCTGGGGTTGGTGAACATCATTTGTTAATGGAGCAGCGTTTGCTGTGGGCGGAGCTCCGCGTTCCGCTCGTAAAGTTCTACGGCTTGCTCAGGCTTACGGCGACCTACCCGGCCAATTCCCATCCATGGTCAGAGGCCGG
>DLUO01000028.1:1258-2292 GCA_003444595.1 Bacillota bacterium | reverse complement strand
TTCGCTTCGCCGTGAACTTTTTGACTTCGCTCCACAAGTCGCTCTCGCCACAGCAAAGCGCTGCTTCCAAGGGATTGTTAAAATAGAAACCCGCAGAGACAGGTTGGTTTTTCAAAGACCTGTCTCTGCGGGTTATGTCATACTAATCCCCGCCGGCAAATGGCACAATCTTATCAACACGGGCCATCAGCTTCTTAAGCTGTACTCTATTTATGCCCCCACCGGAACACCCCACGGTACGGTGCATGAAACAAAAGAATAGGCTGAAATTCACCAGGGGAGTTAAGTATCCCTTGCCATTTTTAGTTTTTCTTAAAGACCCAAGCCCAGCCGATATAGTCCATGTCCGTGTAGTGGGCTAGATATCCTCCGGGTTCAATAGAGACATACTCCAAGGCATTAATGACATCTATTTCATCATATTCCCCGGTTTGCAGAGCTATTCCCACATGGCCCCAGTTTTGAGTAGTCCCCCCTACTGTTCCTTCCCAGTTATAAAATACGGCGGCACCCCGAGGAACAACTTTATCTTTATTCGCCTCGGCTTTGAAAATTGTCGCCGCATTTTTGGCAGTTCCCCAAGGCAGCCCGGTAAGGTTTATTCCTCCCTTCCTGTACGCGTCCTGGACAAAACTCAGGCATTTGTAACTGTAGTCCGTTCTTCCGATATTTTCAATGGCCCAGGCAATAGCGCTTTCAACCTTGGAGTCCCACTCCCCTTCAATTTCTGTAAGGCACCTCTCGTCCGCCCAACCGCTTTTCCCATGTCCCTCTAATTTCCACCAGGTAATGCCATCTTTCTCCACAGGACCGTCTACTATGCGCATCCCCACATAGTCATACACAATCCCCACGGTCTTACCGGCAAGGCCTGGTTGATCCATTAGTTTCAGGTAGAAGTTGTAGGTTTCATCATCCATGCCGGCCGTTTGCCGGATATCAGGGTGCACCTGTCCCTCATCATCCACGTTTATGTAAACCATTACCGGACTGTTAGGCCGTAAGGCGGAAGGTAATTGGAAGGAAGGTACAGG
>DLUO01000028.1:0-1008 GCA_003444595.1 Bacillota bacterium | reverse complement strand
ACATCTAAAGTTCTGGCCTCCCCGTTCACATAAGCTGTTTTATTCCCGATGACCAATTGAACAGTATTGTCTCCCAAAGTCAAAGTAACCTTCCCGGCAGACCCATCCCAGTCTACTTCGGCCATCAAGGCTTCCCCGATGGCGCGAAAAGGCACAAGGGTACGACCTTCTTTCAGAACCGGAGACACATCCATCACCAGGGCAGTTCCATCAAGAAAAACCTTGATAGGGGCTTCCGGGCCTGCAGCATAAGCAGGACAAGCTGGTGATAAAAGAAAAAACAAGACCAACAACACTCCTGAACAAACCCACACTATACGCTTTAGACTTTCCAAATAACTCCACCTCCACAGAATTAGTATGTGTTTATTTTTTCATATACTTGATGATTTAAAGTAAAACATCCTTGTTACAAC
Source organism: Bacillota bacterium (assembly GCA_003444595.1). Classification (GTDB taxonomy): domain Bacteria; phylum Bacillota; class Dethiobacteria; order DTU022; family UBA8154; genus UBA9862. The sequence goes on along the minus strand of DLUO01000028.1, from coordinate 592 downwards.
AACTTTATTAAATAATTGTTACATCCGCTTGGTTTTATTTTACAGTTATCAGGTGGAATGTGACATGCTAGTTACCATTTCGTTTATTCCGGATCACACCATATTCCCGCTTTTAGGGCCTCACTCATGGATGCTGCCTCTACGTTCTTGGCACACAGCAGTTTACTGAGCTGATAACTCAGCATAAATAGCCGTAAAAGAAATAACCACACAAAAGGGACTTATAATGGCTAGTAATGTCAAATTTATCATATTACCTAGATAACCGTACACGGCGTTTCAAGTGACAAAAAAGAAATTCCTACAAGAAGGAAGTCACATTATAATATAACATATTCTCCAAAAAGTTCTATTTTCCTTCGAAGATTTGATGGAATTAGAATTAAAAGAAAGATTACCCCTATTTTTTCAGCCCTGGATCTTCGACCAGTAGTAAAGAAGCTAAAAAGTGATTCACCCCAAGGAGCAAAAGGTTTTCCCAAAGACGCAATACTGCGGGACTTATTAGCTGTTCCTCTGGTTGGCATCAGTACTTTTACAGGGTTGGTGGAGCGGTTGGAATCAGATATTAAACCGAAGTTCAACCTGATAA
>DLUO01000118.1:4525-5601 GCA_003444595.1 Bacillota bacterium | reverse complement strand
AGATGTGTATAGGGATGGCGATTAGTCCCACGGTCATCACGCCCTGTAAGAGCCAGTTGATAGTCCGCAGGCCCAGCAACCCGCTGGCGATCCAGGCCAGTAAAAGGATAATCAAGCCCTTCACCAGTTGCTCCGCCCTGGTACCTCTGATCAGCAGAATGAGACGGTACAGAATATAGGTAACAATGGCGATATCAATTACATCACGCCAGGTTACGTTTAAATTTGTAATGCCGGCCAGGATTTGCTCCCACATCTTTTGATTTTCGCCCCTTGCTGAATACAGCCTGATTTTTTTTATTCTACCTTACTGTTTTTAAATCCTTTTTTACGTATGGGGTTTTATACATATTTATAGGCCTCCAAAATATTCCGGGCCGGCCTGGCAACCACACCGCTCAAACCGCGGAGGCCCACCGGATTGGGAAAGGCCGTCAGCCCGTTTAAGATATCCGCTTATATAAAAAAAGCCACCATTCCAAGATAGCCCGAGGTTAAGCCTTCGCGGATTGATTGGTTAAAGATCATTCTTTCCATAAATATGCCCTGTTAACCTGATTGTATGACCGCATTTTTTGCAAGCCCGGCCCTCCAGGCCCACGTTTTTAATGCGGTAGCCCCTGCGGCTGATCAGCAGCTGGCGGCAGGAAGGGCAGTACGTGTTGCTACGCTCTGCATCCGCGATATTGCCCAGATAGACGTAGGAAAGTTTTTCGCCGGCGATTTCCCAGGCCTGTTGCATTGTTTTCAGCGGTGTAGGGGGGAGATCCATACGGTAACTGGGGAAATAGCGGCTGAAGTGTACCGGTATCTCCCTGTCCAGGGAGGCTACCCAGCCGACAAAATCTCTTATTTCTGCGGGACTGTCGTTCAAAGTAGTAATAATAAGGTAGGTAAGCTCCACATGGCAGCGCGGGAGCGCCAGTTCCACGGTGCGGAGAACTTCTTTCAGCCCTCTCCCCCTGCAGTGGCGCCGGTAAAAATCTTCACTAAAGGCCTTGACATCGATGTTCATGGCCTGGATAAAGGGCAAGAGCTCTTCCAGGGGTTTTTTATTAATCAGCCCGTTGCTGACC
>DLUO01000118.1:931-4271 GCA_003444595.1 Bacillota bacterium | reverse complement strand
AGATCTTCAGGGGTAGTTGACCCTGCGAACTGTTCTTTTCCGCCCCGGGCCAGAGTCCAGTTCTGGCAGAAAGAGCAGTGCAGGTTGCAACCGGTTGTTCCGAGGGAGAGAATATCCCAGCCGGGATAAAAATGGTAGAGGGGTTTTTTTTCAATGGGGTCCATATTGATGGCGCCGCAGAGAGCATAGTTCAAGGTGACCAGTTTACCCTCCGCGACCCGGCGTACACCACAAACACCTGTCTGCCCCTCGGCGAGGCGACACTCCTGGGGGCACAGTTCACAAAATATTTCCGCTCCTTGACGGGTATAGTAGCGCGCTTCCCTCATATTACTTACCTTAACTACCTTCTTCCGCAGATCCTTTGTCCGGTGTCCTGTTAGTAGTAACGTTTTACTGTAAAACGGTAGATCTCAACATCTTCACCCGGTAGTATCCCGGCCTTCTGCCTGGCTATCTCCAGCTGCTCCTCCACCGAAGTAATCCCTTCCAGGGCAGGCAGCAGCAGGCCGCTCCGATTGCCGCGGCGCACGATCACCCCGTAGCGCTGGGGGTCCAGCGCCGATATGTCATCTACTTTTTCCGGCTCGGTCAGGACATCGACGCTGTAGAGCAAATCCTTCAGTTCTCTCCTGGAAACCGGAGGGAATCTGGGGTCATACAGCCCGGCGCTAACAGCGTTGGCGGCGATCTCTTCCGCCAGGGTCCTCTTGGTCGGCATGATTGTTCCGATACAACCCCGCAGTTGGCCCTTCTTCTTCAGGGAAACAAAAGCAGCCCCCGGCTGCAGGAGCTCCGGAGGAAGATCATCGGGGAGCGAAAAGCTCTCGCCCCTGACCCTGCTTTCCAGAGAACGGCGGGCAATTTCCACAAAGATACTTCCTTCTCCGGTCAACTGCTCCCCCACCTCGCTTTCCCCGACTTTGAAGGCGGCTACCAGGTAACCCACCCCAAAGGGGCCTTCATAGGAGAAGACCTCGGGTGTTGCCTTCAGGCCGGAAAGGCTGCCCAGGAGAATGACAATGGAGCGCAGGCCGCACTCCCCGGCGCGTGAAATAAGTTCCCTGTCCATGGACAATATTTCCTCAACGTCATAGTCCCGCAGGTGCCGGGCGAGCTTTTCATCAAACTCTTTACCCCGGGGATCATAGCCTGCCGGCGCTCCCGGTAGAAGCCGGTGCGAGAGGTCGGCGCTGGCCAGCACGGCAACCCGGCGCCCGGTTTTATCCACGGCTCGCTGCAGCACCTGTCCGAAGCGGAAAAGTGCCCGGTAAGGAAGCATGGCGAAGGTCAGGACCATGATCTTTCCGGCGCTGCCTGCCTCCTGCAGGTAGTAGAGGGGAACAGTTGTCCCATGGTCCAGGGCTGTTTCATCGCTAAAAAACGACGTCTTTCTCTTCTTCAGCAAAACAAGTTCAAAGCGCTCCTTTTTGCTTTCCTCGGCAACAGCCTGCAGCAACTCCAGGTCATTTTTTGCCGTAAGCCTCACATCGGAGGCACGAAAGGCGCTAAAATCCCCCTGCAGCTCCTCTTCGGCCTGTATAGCCACGGCATCCCTGAACATGGGCCCGTGGGGAGTAATGATGATTACTGTTTCGGGGCGGGCAGCGGCTATCTCTGCAGAAAGCTTTTTTAAGGACTCTACTGTCCGGCGAACCTCCGCTATTTCCCGGCCGCCGACTTCAGGAATAATCAGGGGCGGATGGGGGGAAATACCGGCGACTACGATGCTCATGGGAAGCTCCCTCCCTGGGATTTACTCTATCCTGTTAATATTATCTTATAACCGGTTCAGTGTCATACATTAATTTGAAAATTCTATCTCCATATTATAGAAAAAAGTCTGCTACATGTTATATTCTCCAGGGAAATAAAAATTCCTACCCCCAGTGAAAATTTTCCCTTCTTTCCGGAGAGGGGCCAGGCCTTCCCGAGAGTTGGAGAAAACCACTACCGGGCAGAAAGATACGATATAATCCCCAGGTAGATGGCCCAGGCAATTTTTTTCTGGTATTCCGGTGTCGCTAGCAGCGCCGCCTCCTCCGGGTTGGAAAGAAAGCCCACCTCCACCAGAGCACCATTCATGGAGGCCTCGCGGAGCATAAAGAAATCGCCGCCTTTTATCTGCCGGTCTGTGTTTTTCGCCACACGGCGCAGTTCATCCTGGATGGCGCCGGCCAAAAGTTTACCCTCTTCACTCCCCTGCTGGTAAAAGACCTGGGCGCCGCGCCATAGTGAAGAGTTCATGCCGTTGGTATGGATGCTGATGAGCAACTCCACACCCGCTTCCTCGATGATCCGGAGGCGGTTCTGCATATCTAACCTTTTTTTGGGACCTGCTACGGCTTCTAAAAAATCCATGTCCCTGTCCCTGGTCATAACCACCCAGGCCCCGCCCTGCTGCAAGTAGTTCCGCAGGAACAAACCAATGGCTAAAACAATATCCTTCTCCTTAATGTCTCCCTTAATAACACCGGGATCATAGCCCCCATGGCCCGGGTCAACCCCAATGACCATCCCGGAAAGAGGCAGCGGGGCTTGTGCGGTTAAAGGCCGGCTAAGAAAACAACTCCGGCAGAAAAGGCAAAAAATAAGAAGCAGGAGTATTATACAGATATGTTTTGCAGGCAGTTTAACGGTACTAATGACAATTACCGGGATCACCCTCCCCCGTTAAAAAGCTCCTCCTGTGGCATCCTCCGTTGACCGTGGAATCAGCTCCGTCTTCTTCCATTACCTTGACACTGCTGATGGCCAAATCACTGTGTATTTATATATTTATGGCCAACAGACTAAAAATAAAACCACAACCGTTAAGGTTGCGGCCCCAGTTCCAAAATTTCTCCCCTGATTGTACGGCCTTCGACCCAGAGGCGTGCACAGGAAGGTCTGCTGCCCCGCCTGGGATCCGCCGTGGAGCCGGGGTTAAGCAGGAGAAGGTCTCCCCGCTGCTCCAGGAAGGGTACGTGGCTGTGTCCGAAAATAAGCCCCTGAATAGCGTGGCCCTCAAAGCGGGACAGAACCAGATCCGGCACCCCCCTGGGCATACCGGCTCCGTGCATCAACCCCAGGGAGATCTCCCCGAGATCTATAATTTTACCGATGCCCAGCCGGCTCTTTAAATTAGCCGGATCCATGTTCCCGGCCACAGCTTCGACAGGGGCAAGCGTGCCGAGCTCTTCCAGGACGCTTTCCTCTTCCAGATCCCCGGCATGGAGGATTAAATCCGCTCCTTTAAAAAGCCTGAAAATCTCCGGAGGGAGGGAAGAAGCACGCGCCGGCACATGGGTATCCGAAATGACACCGATCAAGCCGCTTTGCAGCCTGTACTTCACTGTTA
>DLUO01000118.1:0-646 GCA_003444595.1 Bacillota bacterium | reverse complement strand
GCAACCCGGCATCTAAAACAGGTTTTTCTCCCTGGAATATTACCCCTTACCCTCAATTATATATCATTCCGGGGTAGGAATTCCATAGCTGGCAATGGCCAAAAACAAAGAGTGAAAATGCAATGCAGAGCGGAATAAAATATAAAGAGAAGAGAAAAAGTATAAAAAGAAGAATATTTATATCACGGAAATACTAGGAGGCGACTTTGGCATGAAAGAAGAGGATCGTTATCCCGAAAGAGTGCAGAAACGGGAGGGAACGGGTATTAGCCCCTATGGAATATGGGGACGGCTGGAAAGAATGCACATGGAAATGAACCGTCTTTTTGAAGAGGCTTTGTCTCCTTTCCGGGATGGCAACTTTTTTTCACCCCTGACCCACAGCGTCAAGGAAGAAGGCGAAAATATTGTCGTCACCCTGGAAGTGCCGGGGATAGAGGCACAGAACATGGAAATAGATGCGGCAGAAAACTATATTACGGTCAGGGGGGAGCAGAGAGAAGAACGGGGTGGAGACGAAAAAGACTATCGCTTCATGGAAAGGCGCTACGGATCCTTCCGCACCACAATACCCCTGCCCAAAAAAGTCCGCCCCGAAGCTGCGGAAGCCAGCTTGGAGAATAATGTCTGTCTCTTATACACATCT
>DLUO01000145.1:3147-6227 GCA_003444595.1 Bacillota bacterium | reverse complement strand
CTGACTACGGATCAGAAGGTCGGGGGTTCGAATCTTCCCAGGCGCACCATTAAAAAGGCTTCCGGGAATTAGCCCGGAAGCTTTTCAATGTGTTTTGGGATAATTTGTGGATAATGATTTTAAACTATCCCCAAAGGGACACAACTTAAAGCTAAAAGACTTAAGGACAGGTTGCCTGTACCTGCCCTTATTTTGTGTTTTTATATTGCCCTTCATGGTCTTGATAAACTTGCTCCAGTCTGTTGGCTGCCTCCCTGGTCATCTGACTTGAGGTAGTGGCCCTTTGGAAATGAACAGAATTGATAGATTATTATTAAAGGGTAATCCTGGAATGTTATAGAATGATTAGATTATGTCCGGTGAGTATTGGGAAAGAAGTAAAAGGCCTTTACACCTACCCCGTCAAAAAAAAGAATAAAGGATCCCTTTTTTGGAGAGTATTGGGATAGAGGCTACTTGGAGCAAACCCTGTGGTGCTTGGATTAATATAACTGGTTCTGTTGAGATTTTTATAGATAATTAATCTGATTAATTTGATAGGGGGGGTAACGTGACTAAAAAAAATCAAGAAGGACTGACTCCAAAAACTTTGGCCAAACGGTTCAGAGATGCTCTGAACGAGGAAATGAACAAGGATCCCGTACAGCATATCCGGGAAGCTTTTCAGCAGCTGCTGGGAGAGACGGATACCGGGGATGCCGGGCAGAAAAGTCAATTGTCCGGTACGGCTGTTCAGGATGAACAAGAACAGCGCAACCGTAAACCCTGGTGGAGCAGGGTATTTAGATGGTAGGCTAATAATCCAGTATTTGTTTTCAATTATTTTTTGGTTTGGATCCCGGTTATTTCAGTATTAGCTGAAATAAGTAAAGTAAGTCTGAACTGGTGTAAGAGCTTTATTCGGTCATTATAAAACCCAGGATTTCATATGCTGACATGGCGCCAACGTTAAGGAGCGAAGAATTTAATAGCGTTTGAGGGTAGAAAGTCACCGTTGTCGCGGCCAGCAGAAGGATAAAATTTTTTCAGGGTGGTACGTGGTAATCTATTTTCATTTGATTATTAAACCGGAACCGTTCTGAAAGATTAAAGAGTTCACGGTTCGGGGGTGTAATTAAGCTCGTTGTTATCAGAGTTACTATCTATTTTAAACCGTACATAAAAGGTGCTGCCCCCCGGGCTGGTATCCACTGAAATTGTAGCTTTATGACGGGTAGCAATGCTGTAGCAAACTGCCAGGCCAAGTCCTGTGCCCTTATCCTTGGTTGTAAAGAAAGGAGTTCCTATTTTTTCAAGGACTTCGGCACTGATTCCCTTGCCTTCGTCCTGCACTGAAAAGACAACCTCGTTATCTTCAGTGTACGTTCTAATAATTACTTTGCCACCGGGTGGCATGGCTTCCAGTCCGTTGCGAACTAGGTTAATAATGAGCTGGCGGATTTCATCCTCATCCAGGAGTAAATCCGGAACTTCCTCCAGGTCGGCTTGGATATATTTGTCGGTTTTAATCCCTTCTTTCTGCAGCAAGGGGAGTAAAGTTCTAATTATAGTAACAAGGTTTTGTTTTTTTAAAAGCATAGCTTTGTTCCTTGCTAAGGTCAAGAATTCTGTAATAATTGAATTGGCTCTGTCCAGTTCTGATATCATCATATCGAAATAGTTTTTGTACCGGGAGCATTCTTCCTTGTCTCCCAACAATTGAAGAAAACCGCGCACTGATGTCATCGGATTCCTAATTTCGTGGGCAATTCCCGCTGCCATTTCACCCACAAGGTTCAGTTGAGCAAGGCGAGCCATTTCTTTTTCAATTCTCTTGCACTCAGTTATGTCTTCAGAAACTCTGATGAGATGGGTGATTTCACCCTTTTTGTTGCTGAAAGGAGCAATTGTAACCCGCTCCCAGTAAAACTCTCCGTTCTTTTTTCTGTTTTTAATTTCGCCCTGCCAGGCTTTGCCGCTTTTCACAGTTTGGTATATAGCTGTACATTCTTTGCTCTGGTCGCGTCTTGCCCAAATGTTTTTGCCATATACCTCTTCGGGCAGGTATTCTGTTGTGCTGGTATATTTTTGGTTGATGTAATTAATATTTCCGTTGGCATCTGTAATCATGATCAGTACAGGGCTTTGTTCAACCGCCTGGGACAGCATGCTGAGCTGTTCTTCAACTGCTTTGCGCTGCATGATTTCCGAATGAAAAGAAGAAATATATGCTCTCAGTTGTTCCCGGTGACGGTTCTCCAAGTTGGTTACTCCACCTACAAACCAGCCCATGATAAACATCGTACTGATCAGAATCAGGTTCGATTCAAATAACTGAACCAGGGACATGTAATCCGCGGTTTTGTGCTTAAAAAATAATACCAGTATTACGCAGAAACAGGAAACCAAAATACCGGTCTTTTTTCCCATCATGGAGGCGGCAATTAAAATTGGCAGCAAAAGCAAATATTCAACGGAATTTAGACTGTTTCCGGTAACAATAACTGTTAATCCGGTAATGATAAATAGGAGGACAACGTAGGCGAAAACAATTTGGATAGTTGATATTTTTGGTTCTGTTGAATGGGAATCTTCCATTACTCTTTGTAAAAATATTAGGTACGAGCCAATTAGAGTCACTACAGCAAAAAAAAGAAGATTTATCAGTGGATGTGTAATAGCGTTAACAAAGATTTTGTTGCCTAAAATAAGAGAAATGAAGAGAACAATAAAACAAAGAAAATGTGTGATTGTAATATGCTCGAATAGTTCTTTTTGCCTTTCTGTTATTTTATTTTCAGGAACCAATTAGGACACTCCCTGGTGTTTTGGGTAGAAATTTATTCAACATGTATTGTTTTTAACCCTGTTAAATTGGAGTAATAATATGAAAAAAATTCAACTATTTTCCGACAGATTTCTTATTCTAAAAGCTTTTTAACTGGTGTTTATCACGATTAATGACAAAATTAAAAAAATTACCTCGAATCAAGGCGAAATGAAAAAAGGTGGAGTTCCAGTTTCTGTACCTTGACAAATTGACTTAAAAAATGTAATATGTTTATTGCTTATTGTGCGCCCGTAGCTCAGGTGGATAGAGC
>DLUO01000145.1:0-3023 GCA_003444595.1 Bacillota bacterium | reverse complement strand
CGGTTTCCTAAACCGCGTGTCGGGAGTTCGAGTCTCTCCGGGCGCGCCAGATAAATTAAAGGCTTCCGGGATTTTCTCCGGAAGCTTTTTTGTAGGAAGAAGGCGAGATACTGTCCTCCTGTATGCTCTCTTCCAGAGAAGCAGCAGGACATTTCCCTCTGATGTCGAAAGAAGAGTGGTGTGTGCCAGTGACAGGTAATTATAAGGTGTCTCTTGGAAAAGAATTCACCGAGGGTATTATGATGAAAGAGGATGTTGGGGTGAAGTTTGAACCAGGGGAGCAATTTTTAGGAATTTTGTCTGCTGCCGGCGCCTTTATTTTATGGGGTATATTTCCAATCTACTGGAAACTGGTTGACCAGGTACCAGCCCTGCAGATCATGTCACACCGGGTTGCCTGGTGTTTTGTATTTATGGCCCTGGTTATACTAGTTACTAAAAAGCTTGGGGTTTTTTTAAGTGAGCTGCGCAAAATATTTTCCAGTATAAAAAGTTTTTCCGGCATTTTTCTTGCGTCTGGATTAATCAGCGTAAACTGGTTGACCTATATCTGGGCTGTAAACAATGACCATATTATTGAAACAAGCCTGGGATATTATATAAATCCCCTGGTCAGCGTTTTGCTGGGAGTGATTGTTTTAAGGGAAAAGCTGTCCCTCTGGCAAATGGTTTCCTTTGTGCTTGCCGCCGTTGGCGTGTTGAATATGACCTTGCACTTCGGGAGCGTTCCCTGGATTGCTCTGGTCCTGGCCATGAGCTTTGGCCTTTATGGTTTAAGTAAAAAAATCATTCACCTCAGCGCCGTCACGGGAATTGCCGTGGAAACACTGTTTATATCTCCCTTTGCCCTGCTCTACCTCTACTATGCGCATAGCAGCGGGGTTGGCGCCTTCGCCTTGAATAATCCGGGCGTTTCCCTGACTTTAGCCGGGGCGGGTGTCGTGACGGCAATACCGCTAATCTTATTTGCCGGTGGCGCCAAACGCCTTCCGCTGTCAAATATAGGGTTTCTGCAGTATACTTCCCCCACCATTGCGCTGGTTATAGGGGTTTTTCTCTTCCATGAGCCCTTTAACAGAGTTCACCTGGTGTCCTTTGTTCTTATCTGGGTAGCGCTGACGATTTTTTCCCTGGCCAGAACCAGGCTATTTATCCAGATGGAAAATGTGCTTCTTGAAAGGGTGTCTTACAAGGGTTCCACCGGGAAATATTTTAACAGGCGAGTTTAATAAAAAACAGGCAAGATCGTCTCCAGGGTGGGGAGACTCCAGGGTTCATGCCCCTTCCGGATTTCATCTTTTGGCCTCGCGGGTAATTGCGAGGTTTTTTATTTTCTTTGCTTTTCCTGCGGGTTGTTTCTATATAGCCCCCTAATGTATTTGGAGAAAGTACGTTTAATACGTTAACATAGTTAATAGGGGGTAGGTTTTCATGAAAAAAAAGCAATACAGCGATGAGCTCAAGGAATTAATTATAAAAGAGTGCCAGGAAACAGGTAACGTTGCCTTGGTAGCCCGCAGGCATGAAATGTCGCCTAATACTATTTATACTTGGTTAAGTAAATATCGGAAAAACGGCTCCGTAAAAACAATGCCTAAAGCTAAAGATGATCGCCAAAAAGCTCTGGAAAAACAGCTTAAAGAAGTTAGTACTGAGAATGACAGATTAAAACGCCTTCTTGCTGATAAAGAATTAGAGTTGGCTATTTTAAGAGAGTTAAGGGACATCCAAAACCCTCGGTAGCCGACAGGGTTACCATAGCCAAAAGGTGGATAGATAAGGGCTATAAAGCTTCTCTAGTCCTTAACTCTGTCGGCCTGGCTTCATCCACCTACTATCATAAAATCAAAGAAACTACAAGTACCATTAACCAGGAACTACTAAAAAAGAAACCGGGACGTAAGATATTAGAGTACTCATTAAACCTGGAAGGTAAGCAAATCTCTGACGAATTAATTAAGCAATACATTAAAGACATAGTTATCGGGGATGGTTTCCCTTACGGCTATAAAAAAATCAACGCAACTCTGAAAGAGGATTACCAGCTAGTCATAAATCATAAGAAAACATACCGGCTCTGTAAAGAACTTAATGTATTGCGTCCTCAGAGAAAAATATATCTAAACCGGCCGAGAAAGCTGGCAAAGCGAGATAAAGTAACCGCCCCTAACCAACACTGGCAAATGGACCTGAAGTATGGTTACATTGAGGGTATGGGCAGGTTTTTCTTCCAGCTATCCCTTATAGATGTGTTTGACCGCTTGGTAATTGATTATCACATTGGATTAAGCGCTACAGCCAAGGATGCCTGCGCGGTACTTATAAATTCGCTTAATAAGCGCGGCTTAAAGCCCGGCATGGAACTTCCGATAATAAGGACTGATAATGGCCCGCAGTTTACAGCTAAAATATTTGAGGAAACCTGCTGGAAATGGAAATTAACTCATGAAAGAATCCCGGTCAAAAGTCCTAATATGAACGCTTATATTGAATCCTTTCATTCTATTTTAGAAGATGAATGCTATAGCAGAAATGAGTTTACCAGCTTTACAGATGCATACAGGGTCATCAGTGAATACATGGATTATTACAACAATCGTCGCCGGCATGGCAGCATTGGGTACATGGCACCTGCTAAATATTATGAAGCTGTTATGGGTAGCCAGATTACAGGGGAGAAAATGGTCGCCTAGCAGCCGTTCAACGAAGACCCTTTACATGGGTGAGGTGTCTGTGTTAGCCTGCCTTTGGCAAAGGGCCGCAAAAGCATTAGCTGCAGCGGTTCCTGGCCGGTCCTAAGAACCACGGACACCAGGGGACCCATGTCAAGGGCGGCTGCTCAAGATAAAACGTTATATTATATGTGAGCTTAAGTTTTTAAGTGCATATTCTCCAAAAATAGGGGTTCAAGCCGGTAATAAAAAGAAAGCCTTATTTTTCCTTGGAGTTTCTGTTCACCTGGTTCAAGATTTATGTGTACCCCATCACTCCAATGGTATAGCTTTCTGTGGCCATCAGGAATA
>DLUO01000204.1 GCA_003444595.1 Bacillota bacterium | reverse complement strand
TGGAAATCGGCAAACAGCAATCCCTGACCTCGCCCGAGATAAAGGCGATTGCTTTACCGTTCTCTTTTGCTACAAAAGTGATGGCATGCGGGCTGCCGATTGACTCAAGCAGATATTTTTCCAACCCGGTTTCTCTCGATAAATCAAAATTAAAATACTCGTCGCCGGTCTCATCTTTAATAAAATATGCCAGCTGGTAATAAAACTTTACAACCTCTGGAACATCTTCCACAGTCATCTCTTTATATTCCATATTCGTCTCTCCTTGCACCACAGGGATGTTGGCAGGAATTTGGTTAAAAAAGTACCGTCTGCAAAGGTGAAGACGGCACATGTAGGGAAAAGGGACCAGGTGATTTGCCTGGCGCTCATTGACATTCTTGCCAGGCTTCTTTATCCTTCCTGCAAACCGGCGTCAAAGGCATCGACGACAGCGGTACCACCGTCAATCAGCAGCACCGAACCGGTCATGAATCCGGAATCGTCACTGGCCAGATAACTGCAGATACCGGTAATCTCTTCGGGTTCCGCACCCCGTTTTAACGGAATGTTTTTAAACGGTCCCAGGTTGTCTTTGTTGAATTCCCCAAAATGCCCCCTGGTCATCTCTGTAAAAACAAATCCGGGGCACACGGCATTAAAACGTATATTATACTTCCCATAATCCACCGCCGCCTGCTTGGTGAGCATAATTAGAGCGGCCTTGGTGGTGGAATAAGCTACACGCCCGGAAAGGCAGCGCAGTCCGCCCAGAGAAGCAATATTTATAACAGAGCCCCCGCCTTTTTCTTTCATATGGGGGATGACTTCCCGCATCAACATGAAGGGCGCATTTAGGTTGGTGGCAATTACCGCGTGCCAGTCATTAAGGTCGACTTCGGCAACTCCCCCTTCGGGGTTAATTGCGGCGTTATTTACGAGTACGTCCAACTTGCCGCCCCACTCTATGGTCGCCTTCACTACCCCCCTGACATCCTCATACTTGGTAATGTCTCCGGGAAACACCTTTACCTTGCCGGAGGGAAGTTGGGAGGCCACATCCTCCAGGTTCTTTTTCCTCCGGCCAATAATACAAATCTTGGCCCCGTCTTCTACGAACCTCTTGGCTATAGCCGCGCCTATGCCACTTCCTGCGCCGGTAATCAATGCTACTTTATTATCAAGTTTCATTTCTCCCTCACCCCAAGTGTTTTTTTATTTATCGAGTAAAATTTACAGGTCGAACTAAAATTTGCGCCAGTTCCAATCCCTGCCACCTTTAAATACATTTGCGTTCATCTCATTGCTGAGGTTAACCAGGTGGGCATCGGGGAAGTGTTTAAACATTGTATAGAAGAAAGCTTCTACAGTATCGGTCTTGGCCAGGGTCTCCTCGGTAAGCTCTATGTATTTCTTGGTAAATTCAATGGAACTGTAATCAAAGGGCATACCCGGCTTCTGATGACCGGGAATAACAACTTTGGGCTCCAAGGTCTTCAGGAAATCGAGATCTTTGATCCACTGTTGGCGCTCCTCCGAAGTAAGTTCGCAGGTAAAGGGATGAGCCCCGTTAAAGAGAAGATCACTGCCATACAGGGTCTTAATTGAAGGAATCCAAACCACCGAATTATATTTCATATCTCCAATGAGTTTGGGAATAATTTCTATGCGGTGCCCTTCCAGTTCAAAATAGTTTTCTTTGAGGGGTTCAATATCTGCCTGCTTACGCGGCATGTTTATTGCACCGATAACCTGTTCCCAGTGCTCCACCTTGCCAAAAAATTGCTCATTGATAATTTGGCAATCCTCTGGAAGTGCCAAAACCTGGGCTTCCGGAAAAGCTTCGGCAATATGGCCCAGTCCAAAATAGTGATCAGGGTGAGAATGGGTTATAAAAATTTTGGTTAAACGCTTCCCTGTCTCCAAAATCTCGGCAATAACCCTATGAGCGCTGGAGAGGGTCCACTGGGCATCAATAAGAGCTGCTTCATTTTCTCCAAATACAATTACTGAGGCAACTTCAAAACCAGCCTCATCAGCAAAAAAAACTTTGGTTGCCAGTAACCCTTTCCCATGGGTGTTAAGCACCACTTCCATGAAAATCCCTCCTAAACTGATTAATATTGGTACCTGAGCTTTTTTTTAGGGTTTAGTCTAGCCTATCCCCCCTTGCTCCTATCAGAAAGTATAGATAATTATATATTCCACTACGATTTATAAATCTCCTTTTTTTCGTATTTTTTTCTTTACCTTAAATTTTTAGCTAACCTCAGACCCTTACGATACTGATTATAGCATAAGGAGTAAAAGGTACTTATATTAATTTTTTATATTAATATAAGTAATATAGAAATTCAGCAAAGTCCAAGGCCCGGAAACAGTGGGTTTCCGGGCCTGTGATAAAATCTCCCCCAATTATTATTTATTAGTCTTCACCGATAGGATCGTCAATTAAAGTGGCAAATTGAAAATTATGATCGTGGTTAAAATTAAAGGTCGTTGTTCCATAGGCAAAATGAACATGTCTGTTATTCCCTACAGGTATTTGCAGTCCGGTACTTACTCCCAGTTCATGAAGATGGCTTTCATAAAAATCGACATTAGTTAATATCTCATGGATATGGCCACCCTTTACAAAGATAGCTTCACTGCTTATCCCTGCAAATCTGTGATTATGTGGCTCTACCTTCTCTTCGGGATTCATTACAGACCCTAAAAATTCATGCACATGAGTTTGGGCAACTATTTTCCTCTGATTATCTTTTCTCTGATTATCGCAATCCGCCATTACAATTCTCCTTTTCTCTTATTAAGTTCTCCCCTTTTACGTAAAAGCTGTATCAAGGAAGGCGCTCTTTTTTCCTTTTAAAGCAAGACCTTTTTTACCCTCTCCCCTCTTTTGAAAAACCCTGTTTGTTTACCGGTTGATTATATACTATGCAGCAAAAATAGAATATGTTCAAGGAAGTGTATACTATATCTGCAAAAAAATATAGGCATGATTTCATACCCTGAAGTCCTTGCGTTTACAATTTTACAACGATCCGATAACCTCGGAAATTCCTTTTGCTTTAATCCGCTTTAACGGATTAATAATCGAAATAATTGTCATTAAAAGTATAACAATGAGTATTACAGGAATTTGTATGAGCGGAAACGTCCATGTGGCAGTGAGTCGCGGCAGGAAAGTGTAAATAAGCGCCTTTTGCAGAGCTATGCCTAAAATGCATCCGGCAATGTAGAAAAGTACGGTTTTAAGGTTATATTAAGGTTGGCTAAATCAAGAGTTAAGCCGGCGTTGATATTATTTTGTCAGGTATCATTGTTCATATAGGAGGGTGAAAACAGTGGAACAATACGTTATTGAAACAAGGGGGTTGACCAAAGAATTCAATAAGTTTGCTGCCGTGAAGGATCTAAACCTTAGAGTGCCAAAGGGCGCTTTATACGGTTTCCTCGGCCCAAACGGTGCCGGAAAATCTACCACCATCAGGCTGCTTTTGGGGTTAATCAGGCCGACCAAAGGGACAGTACATCTGTTTAATCAGGATCTAACGAAACACCGCCTGGAGATCTTAAGCAGGGTGGGATCGTTGGTTGAAACACCATCTTATTACGAGCATTTAACAGCCTACGAAAATCTGGAAATAACCAGGAAGATACTGCAGCTGCCCAAAAAGGAAATTGACAAAGCCCTGGAAATCGTTAAGCTCTCAAAATGGAAAAACCAAAAGGTAAAACATTTCTCCTCAGGAATGAAACAAAGGCTGGGCATCGCCCAATCTTTAATGGGGAACCGGGAGCTTTTGCTCTTGGATGAGCCTACTAACGGGCTGGACCCGGCAGGAGTGCGAGAAATACGCGAGCTTATAATCAGTCTGCCGGAAATGATGAATGCCACCGTATTAATCAGCAGCCATATTTTAAACGAAGTCGAACTGATTGCCGACCATGTCGGCATCATCCATCGGGGAAAATTGTTATTCCAGGGGACGCTGGCAGAACTGAAAGCAAGGGGCAGAGGCGAAATCATCATCAAAGCAAATCCCCTGCACCAAGCAGCAGAATTTTTAAAAAGAAAAGGCTACGCTGTTGCCATTAAAAAGGATAGCGACTAAGAGTACATGGCCTGATTAAAAGAGTTGGTGGCACTTACAAATACTATCTCACGAAGCTTGGGAAAAAAGCTATCACTGTTGGTTTTTATTTAAGAGAAATGTTTATCGTCCCTCAATTAGCGGATATTTAATATGCCGTTCGTCAAAATTCTTGCCAATTTTGGACAGAACTTAAGAGTTAAGGGCCTAAGCTTTGGACATACTATTTT
>DLUO01000047.1 GCA_003444595.1 Bacillota bacterium | reverse complement strand
AACAATATGCGGCTGAAAAAACGGAAAAGGTAAAAACCTAACAAGTCCTGGATTTCCGCTGAAAGGGAAGCCTCCTTTCATTTATGGATGCTTCTGTGAAAAATTAACATAATTTTTTTAATATATGCATAATACTAATATGTAAGAAAACCGGTGATTTTGAAGAGTATTTTAAGGGGGGATATCTGAAAGCATTTCTGAAATCTGTTTTACGGAGAAAAAGAAAATAATAAAAAGAATAAAAAGGAAGGGAAAGGAGACAGATGAAGAGGGGATATATTATTATTTCATGGTGTTTAGCGCTGTTGTTGATTTTGCTGGCCGGTTTCAGCTTCATAGGGGGATGTGCCAAAGCTGTTCCTAAACCAGCACAAGATGCCAAGGGTGAAGAGCAGGATAAGGATATAGATAAGACTTTAGATACTGTTAAAGTAGGCATTATTGATTGCTATACCGGAGCGCCCACAACATATACTTATGATGCTCTCGATGGTTTTAAGCTGGCGCTGGAGGAAATGAAAGCAGAAGGGACACTTAAATTTAACATCGAGTTTGTCACCAGGGATGATGAATTTTCCCCGGACAAATCCCTTAACTGGGCAAAAGAACTGGTAATGAGGGAAGAAGTGGATATCCTGGCGGGTATAATTAACAGTGCTGCTGCCCTGGGGGTTTCACAGTATGCAAAGGAGGAGCGAGTTCCCCTTCTGGTTTGGGGGTCAATGAGCGACAAGATTACCGGAGAAGCCGGGCACCGTTATGTTTTTAGCATGCTTCCCAATACGGCTATAATCGGTCGTGCCGGTGCAGTTCAAATGTCCACGATGCCTTATACTAGATACTTCCTGGCAGGAAGCGATTACGAGTATGGTCATTCCGTAGTAGGTAGTTTCTGGGAAAATTTTTCTGAAATGAAACCGGAGGCAACCGTTGTCGGTGAGCTATGGTGGCCGGTGGGAGAACCGGATTTCACACCACATATCAGCACCATCAGGGCAGCCAAGCCGGAGGTAGTAGTCGTGGGTACTGGCGGGAACGATATGGTTCCTTTTATGAAGGCTGTAAGTTCTACAGGTCTGCATCAAGAAGTAAAGATATGGGTCCACACTGCAACTGATCTCAGCACCTTAAAGCCGTTAGGAGATGAAGCTCCCGAGGGAATTTATGGAACCAACCCCTATCACTACTACTTCCCGGATACTCCAGAAAACAAAGCCTTTGTTTCTGCTTTTGAACAAGCTTATAGCCGTGTGCCAGCTGCTTTTGCCCTGTACGGATATACAACCGGTCATAGTATCGGCTCAGCTTTACGCAAACTGGATACTTTTGATACTGAGAAATTTATAGATGCTCTTGAAGGTCTAACCATTGAAAGTCCTGTCGGCCCGGTAACAATACGGGCATATGATCACCAGATTATATCTCCTATGTTTTTCGGGGTAACTGTCAAGAAGGATGAACCTTTCCTTGTAGCGGATGATATTGTTACATTAGCCGGCGAAGAGATAATTCCTCCTGAAGAAAAAATAAAGGCCAAACGGAACTAATTATAGGCCGGGGGAGCTTTGCCGCCATTTTAGACTTAAATGATCCTAATGGCAGCGGGCTCCCTTTATAAATATAAACTGGCGACGGTGCCCATCAACTTGTCATGGTTTACGGTATCGAAATGCTGGCAGAAAGGGGTTTATAAATGGATTTTTCCGTTCTTTTGTCCCAAATTCCTGATTTTTCTACGCTAACTGGCCAGTTTTTTGTAGGGATGAGCAGGGCGATGATCCTCTTCGTGGTTGCTGCCGGGTTGACTGTAGTGATGGGCGTCCTGAGGATTGTAAATTTTACCCACGGCACTTTTTATATGCTGGGAGCCTTCATCTCTTTCAGCGTAGCGCAGTGGTTTGGCGGAAGCAGTGGTTTCTGGATGGCTTTGCTGATTGCGCCTCTTATTGTTGCCGCCTTGAGCTTTGTTTTGGAAGGTGCCTTGATGCGTCGCATCTATAGTCAGCCGCGCTTAATGCAACTGCTCCTTACTTATGCCCTGGTGCTGGTATTTAATGACCTCATTAAAATCGTCTGGGGCGTTGAATACAAGTCACTGTCAAATCCTATCCCCGGTTCTATTTCTCTGGGAGGAGTTGCACTGCCCACCTACAACCTTATTCTTCTTGCAGCAGGTCCACTGACGGCACTGGGGCTCTGGTTTTTTCTGTCACGAACAATGATGGGCAAGCTTTGCCGGGCTACCGTTACAGACCGGGAAATGGTTGATGCCCTGGGAATCAACAGTAAAAGGGTTTTTACATCGGTGTTTATCTTGGGCTGTTACTTGGCCGGGGTAGGGGGGGCATTGATTGCCCCTACAACCAATATCGTTATCGGTATGGGGATGGGTATTATAATCAACGCTATCCTGGTAGTGGTAGTGGGAGGACTGGGAAACGTCTGGGGCGCCTTGTTAGTATCCTTTATCTTTGGCATCGGAGAATCTTTCGGTGTGCTTTTTGCCCCTCGTTTTTCTCTTGTCTTTCCGTTTTTAATTGCTGCCACCCTGCTGATGATCCGCCCGTCAGGTTTAATGAAGTCAGTCTGGTAAGAAAGGAGACAGCCTGTGTCCACTCTGCTCGGGAGTTTTATCGGAACAAAAAAAAATATACTTTTGCTACTGATTCTTGCTGTCCTGCTGGCATTGTTTTTTATCCCTGCTTTTCTCTCCAAGTACTCTGTTTACTTGCTTACTGTCGTTCTGTTTACTTCCCTACTTGCTACAAGTCTAAATATTTCCCTCGGCTATGGCGGCATGCTGCCGCTGCATCAGACCGTTTTTTTCGGTGTCGGCGCCTATGCTGCAGCCCTGCTTTTAAATAAAAGCCCGCTTCTGCCTTTGCTAAGCTTTCTGGCTGCGCCGTTGGTATCCGCCGGGGTGGCGCTGATAATTGGTGCTATTTGTGTCCGCCTGCGCGGTCTCTATTTCGGGATGATGACACTGGCCATAGGCCAGTTGGTCTGGGCCATAGTGTACCGCTGGTACGAATTCACTGGTGGAGATGACGGTATTCACGGTATTGCTGTCCCTGATGTTTTGCACTCTATTTCCGCGGCCTATTATATTTCTTTGATTGTCGTCTCAGCATGCCTGCTCATTATTTACATTATCCTTAACTCACCCTTTGGCATTGCTCTTCAGGCGGTTAGAGACAATCCCCAGCGCTGTGAAAGTATTGGTATCAATATCCACCGTCACCAATTGATCGCTTTTGTCCTGTCGGGCTTTTTTTCCGGCGTGGCTGGCGTTTTGTTTGTGATTCTGGAACGCTCCGTTTCCCCTTCTTTACTGTTTTGGAGTGAATCAGCAGAGCTTCTGATTATGGTGCTGCTGGGAGGTATGTTTACCTTTATGGGCCCCGCTTTTGGCGCAACGGTTATCATTGTACTCGAGGTTTTTCTCGGAGTTATCACAGAATACTGGTTACTGGTACTTGGGACGGTCCTTGTTCTGATAATTCTTTTTCTGCCCCAGGGAGTAATAGGATTTGTTCAGGAAAAAATCAGCGCCGGCACTGCGGTGGAGCGGAAGGGGGCAGACAGGTTTGCTTCAGGTTAAAAAGCTTGTTAAATCCTTTGACGGGTTTTTAGCTGTAAATGGGGCCGAGCTTACCGTGGGAAAAGGCCAGATAGTGGCGGTAATCGGCCCTAACGGGGCGGGGAAAACGACACTGTTTAACCTTATTACCGGCCACCTTGTTCCTTCTCAAGGGACAATAGAATTTAAGGAGCGCGATATTACAGGGCTATCACCGCATAAAATCTGTCATATGGGGATATCGCGTTCCTTCCAGTTGATAAACATCTTTCCCAAGCTTACAGTCTTTGAAAATGTCCAGGTCTCGATTCTTTCCCGCAAACGAAAGATTTTAAATATGTTTTCGCCCACCAAAAAGATGATGGTGGAGGAGACATATCGTATCCTGGGAAAAGTAGGCCTGGCTGATAAGGCTCACTCTTTGAGCACCTCCCTCTCCTATGGAGATCAGAAGATTTTGGAGATGGCCATAGCTCTTGGGAATGAGCCTGAACTGCTCCTGCTCGATGAACCAACGGCGGGGATGTCTCCCGAAGAAACAGCCTCTACCATTAAGCTGATTAAGGAACTGGCCAGTTCTGAAGGGTTAACGATCTTATTTACTGAACACGATCTTGATGTTGTTTTTGGCATTGCCGAAAAAATTATGGTCATGCAGCAGGGGAGAACCATCGCTCAGGGACTACCCGCTGATATCAAGTCCGACAAGCTGGTACAGGCAGCTTACCTTGGGGAGGAATGCTGATGTTAGCCGTACAGGATATCCATACTTATTATGCTTTAAGCCATATTCTTTTTGGTGTATCGTTGCAGGTGGAAAGAGGGGAGATAGTCTGTATTCTGGGCCGGAACGGTGCGGGAAAGACGACCACAATGCGCAGCATTATGGGATTAAATCCACCCCGGAAAGGAAGAGTTATTTTTAAAGGCGAGGATATCACCAGGATGCCGGTTTACAAGATCGCGCACATGGGGATGGGATTTGTCCCGGACGATCGCCGGATTTTCCCGGACCTTACAGTGGGGGAAAACCTTGAAATAGCAGCTAAGGGCGGTTCTAAGAAGAGTAGATGGGATAAGGAAAAAGTTTACCAACTGTTCCCGGCACTAAAAGCAATAGATTCCCGCAAAGGGGGTTTTTGCAGCGGTGGAGAACAACAGATGCTGAGCATCGCCCGGGCTTTAATGGGTAACCCCGATTTTTTACTCCTCGATGAGCCTACAGAAGGCCTTGCCCCTCTGGTTGTGCGAGAACTTATGGACCAAATTGGAAGGTTAAGAGAAGAGGGCATTTCTATCTTGATGGCTGAACAAAATGTAAAATCCGCGCTCAACCTGGCAGATAGGGTCTATTTGATTGACCGGGGACAAATTCGTTTCCAAGGGAGTGTAAAGGAACTAAATGAGAATGAGGAAATCAGGAAAAAATACCTCCTGGTTTGAAGATACTACATCTACATCTGGAATTTCCCCCT
>DLUO01000064.1:12133-12290 GCA_003444595.1 Bacillota bacterium | reverse complement strand
GATGCCATAGGAGTGCGTATCTACAGCTTGCCTATCACCCCCGAAAAAGTATTGCGGGCCTTGGGCAAAATATAACGACGGCTCACCAGTACAACTTGAAGGGCAAGTTGCGGGTAGGCCATGTGCCCAACACGTACGATACGAATAAAAAAGGAAA
>DLUO01000064.1:10322-11822 GCA_003444595.1 Bacillota bacterium | reverse complement strand
CTTTCATATAAAGTAAGGTACTGCTGACCAGCTTTTGGTGAGGTGTAGACAGTGACAACAGTTAGCAGCCCAGAAAAAAGCAGCCACCATGGAGAAAAAAAGAACCCCGGCCCTTTCCCCCCCAAAGGCCTCCCTTTTATCAGGCTGCAGAATATCAAAAAAAGATTTGGCCCTGTAATTGCTTTGGACGGCATTGACCTGGCTATATATCCTGGCGAAGTCACGGCTTTAGTCGGTGATAACGGAGCAGGTAAATCCACTCTGATTAAGATTATCTCCGGCGTTTTAAAACCGGACGAAGGCGAACTGTCTTTAAATGGAAAGGTTTATAAGCACCTGACGCCCTCGCGAGCCATAGAGCTGGGCATATCCACTGTTTACCAGGATCTGGCGCTGGTAGATTGTCTCGACGTGGCCAGCAACATTTTTCTGGGCAGAGAACCTTTAAAGGCCGCTTTTTTTGTTGACAAAAAAAGAATGAATAAAGAGAGTGAAGAGCTTTTAAGGCGGTTGAACGTCTCAATTCCTTCTGTCACCACTCCCGTAGAATTTTTGTCCGGAGGCCAAAGGCAGGGTGTTGCCGTAGCAAGGAGCATCAAGCTGCAGGGTAGGATGCTTATTTTTGATGAGCCCACCGCTGCCATGGGAGTAAGCGAATCGGCCAAGGTCCTGGAGCTTATCCGCAGCCTGGGGGACGAAGGTTTTGCCGTGCTTGTGATCAGTCACAACCTTCACCATGTTTTTGCCATTGCGGATCGTATTTGTGTGCTCAGAAACGGGCGGCTGATAAAGAACATCCGTAAGGAAGATACCGACCTGGAAGAAGTGGTTGGTTTTATCGTCGACTCCAACCAGGGCAGGAGTAAAGGCACAGAAGCAAAGACGCGCCAATAATTAGGGAAAAAGGGATATGGAAAAGAGCAAAGACAAGATAATCAAGATATCGGCAAAAAACAGTTTACCTCAGCTCCTCTTAATTTTTGTGCTTTTGGGCATGGCGCTCTTTTTAAGCCTTGCCTCCCCCTTTTTCCTTACCTGGGAAAACCTCCGCAATATTTTAGATCACAGCTCCCTTTACATTATCCTGGCGCTGGGGATGACCTTCGTCATTGCTTCCGGCGGTATTGATCTCTCCGTGGGAGCGGTGGCTGCTTTAAGCGGGGTTTGTATGGCTGTAGCCATGAAAGGAGGACTGGGAGTCGGAGCTTCCATTCTTATCGGCCTGGCTGTTGGCGCAGCAACGGGTACGCTCAACGGTGCCGTTATATCTTTTCTCAAGATTAACCCTTTTATAGTTACCCTGGGGTTTATGTCTCTCTGGCGGGGCCTTTCGCTAATTATCACTGGCGGAATCCCCATTTACGGATTTCCCCGGGGTTTTACCTGGTGGGGGAGCGGGCATGTCGGCCCGTTAAATCCGCCTATTTTACTGGCGGCATTACTGGGGCTGATTGCTGCAGTACTCTTAAACATGAGCAGGTTCGGTTATTATACCCTGGC
>DLUO01000064.1:9902-10114 GCA_003444595.1 Bacillota bacterium | reverse complement strand
AAAAATTTGGTTTACATGCTTTGCGGGGTGACAGCAGCTTTAGGGGGGCTGGTGGTTACCGCCAGGCTGAATACCGCCGAACCGCTGGCAGGCTGGATGCTGGAGCTGGACTCCATCGCGGCCGTGGTGCTGGGGGGGACCAGTATGAATGGCGGCAGGGGGAGTATCGCAGGGACATTAATCGCCTGCCTGCTCCTTGGAACATTGCGCAA
>DLUO01000064.1:1093-9654 GCA_003444595.1 Bacillota bacterium | reverse complement strand
GGCCGTTATTTTCGCGGAAGTCAGGTCAAGGAAAAAGATATCCGGCAGCAAGCCGAACTCAAGGTGATATTTGGTCAGGGGGTCTTGCCTTGGGAAAAAAGAAAACTTTAATTTACCCCTAACTAAGGCTTTAAAAAAAGAAAACGGAGGTATTGTATGATGAAAGTAAAGATGCAGAGAACGCTTGCATGTATATTGCTGTTTATCCTGATTGCCGTTACAGCCGGTTGCAGCTCTCCGGCTTCTTCACCTCCTGAAGAAGAAATAAACGGCACTGGTGCGGCAGGGGAAGTAGATGAATCCGACAAGGAAGCTGATACAGAAGCGGAAGCTACTGAAGCCACTGAGGTGAGCCCTAAAGCTCGTGAGATCGAACAAGTATTAATGGGGCAACTTGCACCTTTGCCTGAATTTAATAACAACGAAAAAATTGGGGTGTTGATCATTACCCTGGCCAATCCTTTTTGGGTTTCCATGAAAGAAGGCTATGAAGAAGCGGGCGCAGAATTGGGGGTTGATGTTACGGTCATGGCCGCCCCTACGGAGGGTGATACAAAATCGCAGCTTGAGACGCTGGAGGCCATGGTGGCCAGAGATTACGACGCTATTATCGCCTCACCCATTGAACCTTTCAACTTGGTGCCGGGAGTCGTGAAAGCAAACAAAAAAGGTATCAAGGTTATTAACCTGGGCCCCCCCATCAGCACTGAGGCACTGGAAGAAGAAGGCGGTTGGCTGGACGGCAGGATAACCGTCAATTATGAAGATCAGGGTGCCATGGCTGCAGAATACATTGTGGAAAAATTGGGCCCTGATGGAGGTAAAGTGGCCATTATCCAGGGCATCCCGGGAGCAGGCCAGAGCGAAGGAAGGACTTTAGGCGCCCAGAGGGTCTTTGAGGAGGCTCCAAATGTGGAGATTGTCAGCATCCAGCCCGGCAACTGGGATCGTAATACCGCTTATAATATTGCCTCCAATATCCTGCAGGCTCATCCGGATATTAAGGGGATTTTCTGCTGCAATGATGTTATGGCCCTTGCGGCGGCGGACGCCCTGGAGGCTGCCGGGAAACGGGAAGGAGTAGTTATTCTCGGAGTGGATTTTATTTCCGAAGCCCATGAGGCCATCAAAGAAGGTAAACTGGACGGCAGCATAGCTTATTCCGTAAAGATCTACACAAAGGCGGCCTTGATTTTGGCTTTGAAAACGATACAAGGCCACGATATTCCCGAGGAAGTCTTTTCTCCGTTGGCCCTGGTAAGTAAAGAGAATGTAGCTGAATTTGAAGGATGGGAATAAATAGAGGCGACAGGAAGGGATTTAATGGATATAATAAGCGGCTTGACCAGTATTGCCTCGTCTGAGGGTGTGGCGTTGCTTGGAGTGGCCCCGGTAGAACGCTTTAATGGCGCTCCTGCCGGGCGCCATCCCCGGGACTTTCTGGATAAGGCCAGAAATGTAGTGGTCATCGGGATTCCTATCCCCAAACATCAGGATTTGAGATTATTAATACCAGGCTGGAGCAGGTTTCTTTGCGCATGACCCTTTTTTTCGAGGAGTTGGGCTATAGAACGTTATATTTTACACCCACTTTCGGAAGGCATTACGACGGTTATTATGAAAAGTATTGGGCGGCTCTTTTTTCGCACCGTCATGCCGCGGTGCGCGCCGGGCTGGGCGAATTCGGGCTAAATAACCTTGTGGTCAATCCAAAATATGGCCCGAGGGTGCGCTTTAATAGTATCATAACATCTGCTGAACTCCCTGCTACGCCTCTTCTGCAGGAAAAAACCTGTTTGGGAAGCTCCTGCGGCATTTGCCTGGAAGGATGCCCCGGTAGAGCCACCGTGGCCGGGGACGAGATACATGACATCAGGGAGAAAAATTCAGGGAAGGGCATCGTCTGGCTTAACCCTGTTAGCAGGACCGACCACGTTCTTTGCCGCCAAAGCCAGGAAAAAGAGTTCTGCCGGGGGCGTTGTCTGGCGGTATGCCCTGTAGGGACGCTTAAAACGTAGCGCATTCGGAGGTGTTGAAGGATTAGCTTAAATGGGTTTTTTGATTTTTCTTTTCATACCAAGTCTCCTATCTTAGTAGAGACGGCTCTTTTAGGGCGCGGGCTTTCTTTCCTTAAGAATGAACTTCTGCTCTATCTTTGGCCAAATTATGAAAACGTAGTGCTGTTATGGCTGGAAGAGGGCAAATTGCGGGGAGGATTATTGCACCATTTTTTAGAGGTCAGAGGAAAAAACTGGCCGCGCCTCAACAGCAGAGAGCTGGCTGAATCAAAAGGAAGCGCTATCAGCGGTTTTTTGACTGCCTCGGCGCTGCTGCGCATAGCGGCGGCCTTGCCGGGAGAGCGGCGGCGGATCATTGTTACAGCAGGAATGGGAGGTATACGGGGAGGCAACATTTCCGTCGACCTGCATGAGCTTTTGTACAGCCCGGACCTGCTTTTGGCCTCTGCTTTTAAAGATTCCCAGGAGCTTGAGACAAGCCTGGATTTTTTAAGAGAAAGAGGGGTGCGCCTTCTGGGGTGGCAGTGTGAGCGTCTTGACGGTTTCCTTTTCCGTGAAGATTCTCATGCCCTTGACAGCTCTTTAAAAACAGAAAAAGAGGCACAGCAGCTATTCTCACGGGAGGACGGTAAAAGCGTCGTGCTTTTTAATCCGTTGCCTCCTTCTGTCCGCATAAAAGAGCGGGAAATGCTGGCGGAAGCTATAAAACGGGGAGAAGAAGCCCACCGGGCGGGAGTTGATTTTCATCCGGTTGTCAATGAGGCCCTTGATCGAGCCAGCAGCGGCCGCGCCTCCCTGTTACAACTCTTGGCTCTTATTGCCAATATTTTGCTGGCTTTCCGTTTGAACGCCGAGTGGGAAGAAATCTAAAACTTTAGACCCCGCTGCCGATCCTTGGAAGCAGGCGATTTGCTGTTTTCGTATCCTAAAAGTTAGTGGGTGAGACAAGTATGAGAAAAAAAGTTCTTGGCTTGGGTGCGGCTGCCATGGATATCGTGCTCCAGTGCGAATCTCTTCCCCGGGAGGACGGCTTTGCCTTTATCCGACGGGAGCAGTTGATGCCCGGGGGGAGTTGTGCCAATGTGCTTGTAACCCTGGTCCGTTTGGGTACGAACGCCTCCCTGGTGGCTGCTTTGGGCGACGATCATTACGGTATTATGTTTAAAGATGAGCTGGCACAAACCGGTGTCGGTACAGAAAACATCAAAATCAGAAAAAACGGGACTTCGCTCCATACCTTTGTAACAGTGGATAGCAGAGGGGCGCGCTCCATCTTTGTAAATCCGGGGGACTGCCTTCTCTCTTTGAGCCCGGAGGAAGTTGAAGTATCAATGTTGGAGGGGGTGGGTGTTTTTTATACCGATATGTTTCCCGGTCATGCGGCCTTGAAGCTTGCCCGCTTTGCTTTGGAACGGGATATACCTGTAGTCTTTGCCCTGGAGTGTCCTCCTTCTTTTATGGAGCAGTGCGGCATCGGCAAGGAGGAGATAGAGCAAATGCTTTCTTTGTGCACCCTTTTCTGTACCGGTAGAGAGGCATTACAGGAGCTGGCCGGCCAAAGCGATCCCGAAAAGGCCGCCCGCCACATATATCGCCTTTTCCGGCCGCCTTTAGGCCTGGTTGTCACCTCGGGAGAGAAAGGAGCCCTTTGGCTTACAGATGAGCAAACAATCCACATGCCGATTTTCCCGGTTGAGACGGTAGATACTACCGGTGCCGGCGATGCCTTTGCCGGCGGGTTGATTCATGCCTATTTTTTCCGCGGCCAGGGGCGGGAGGACTCCCTGCAATTTGCCTCTGCTTGCGCCGCTATCAAATGCTCTCAATTTGGACCCAGGATGCAGGCCAAAGAGGCACAGGTAAGAGAATTCCTTCAAAAACATACATTAAACAAAAAAATCCTTTTTGGATTACGGTAAAGGAGGGATATGAGGAGGCTGCCCGGGAATTTGGCGTCCATGTTGATGTGCTTTCCGCACCCAAGTAAGACGACGTCAATTCCCAGCTGGAAGCAATGCAAACCATATTGGCCAAGGATTATCACGCCATAGCTGTTTCTCCAATTACTCCTTATAATTTGGTTCCTGGCGTTGCAGAGGCTACGCAGAAAGGCATCCCGGTTGTGGCGGTGGGGACCAGCATGGATGTCCAAGCGGCTGAAGAAGCCGGTGCCCGCATTGAGGCTTTCATTACATCCGATTTTGCTAAGCAAGGGGAGCTCGGGGCGCAGTTTATTATTGAGAAAATTGGTTCCGGTAAGGTAGCCATCATTGAAGGATTGCCGGGAGCAGCACAGGGCGAAGCACGAAAAGACGGGGCACGCCGTGCTTTTGAAAGTAATAACAATATTGAGCTTGTCTCTGTTCAGCCGGGCAACTGGGATCGTAAAACGGCTTACGATATAACAGCCGATCTCATCCAGGCACATCCTGAGCTCAAGGGGATCTTCTGTGCCAACGATGTTATGGCGCTGGGAGCAGTAGAAGCCCTCCAAGCTGCCGCTAAAAAAGAGCAAGTGGTTGTTGTAGGTGTTGACTTCATTGAGGAGGCCGGAGAATCCATTAGACGGGGCGAGTTTGACGCAACAGTAGCAATGTCACCATTTCTTTTTGGAAAAGGTGGATTAATTCTGGCTTTGAAAGTGCTGGAAGGACATGAACTGCAGGATGATATCTATTGGTCACCGCTGGGTCTTGTTCACGGAGAGAATCTCGAAGCCTTTAGCGGATGGAGATAAAAAAGGAAGGGTTTTAATGCATGATAAATGAAGAAGGAGAAACTATGCTGGAAAAACTGCTTGCTGAGTATGCGTGGATGCGTGAGCAGACAGTGATGGAACTTTTTCAGGACCGGGAGGCCAAGAAAAAAAAGGTCGTGGGAATTTACTGCACTTACTGTCCCAAAGAACTGATTCTAGCAGCAGGGGCCGTTCCTGTAGGCCTTTGCGGCACAAGGGATGAGACAATCAGCGCTGCGGAGGAGCACCTTCCCCGTAACCTCTGCCCTTTAATTAAATCGTCCTATGGCTTTGCGATAACAGGGAAATGTCCGTTCTTTTATTTTTCCGACCTGATTGTTGGCGAAACTACCTGTGACGGCAAAAAAAAGATGTTTGAATTGATGCATTCGCTTAAGCCTGTTTATGTTATGCAGTTGCCCCACCTGCGGGATGCTGAGATGGGATTTGAGCTTTGGGTGGCGGAGATACGCCGCCTGGGTGCCCGTCTGGAGCAGGAGTTTGGCGTAGAAATTAGTGATGAAGGGATCTGGGAAGCCGTGGAAATCATCGACCGTGAGCGGCGGATGGTTAAGGCAATTTACGACCTCAACCGGCAAGATCCTCCGCCCTTAAGCGGTCTCGATTTGATTAATATTACTTGGTCCAAAGGCTTCAGCAGCGACAGGAATGAAGTGTTCCGGCTCCTTGCCGAGGTTTATGAAACCCTGAAGAGGGGAAATTATCCGTGCCGTAAACCCGGGCCGCGCATACTGCTTACCGGTTGCCCCGTGGGCATTGGCAGCGAAAAAGTAGTCCGTCTTGTTGAAGAACAAGGTGGGCATGTGGTGGCTATGGAGAATTGTTCCGGCTATAAACGCCTTGAACTACAGGTCGATACGAGTATCGGTGATCCTTACGAAGCCCTTGCACATAAGTACTACAATATTCCCTGCTCATGTATGAGCCCCAATACCTACCGTCTGGAACTGCTGGAGCGTATGATTAACGATTTTCGCATCGACGGGATCATTGAGCTGACCTGGCAGGCCTGCCACACTTATAATGTGGAGACATTTGCCATAAGTCGCCTGGTCAAACAAATGGGGCTTCCCTACTTGCACCTGGAAAGCGATTACTCCAATAGCGACCTGGGGAATCTGCAGGTGCGTATTGGAGCCCTCTTGGAATTGATTAAAGTTTGAATGGCTTTTGGTGGTTTGGTGTTGGGTAATGGTCGGCAGATTATTTTATTTAAAGAACAGCTTAAGAAAGGAAGCTTTTGGATATGGACCGAATAATGGGGCATTCTCTTGACAATCTAAGAGCAGAGCCCATGACTCCTCGTGAACGTATGGCTGCATTTGCCTCCGGCGGCGAGTTGGACCGCCTTCCTTTTATTTTACATATTGGAGAGTATGCCTCCCGTCATATTGGCGTGAGTGTGGCTCGCTACAGCCATGAACCGGCTTTGATGGCGGAGGCACAGTGTGCTGTTTTTCGCGAGTACGGTCCAGATTCTATTGGAGTGGGCCCGGGCCTTTTAGGTATCGCTGAGGCCATGGGCGCTGATTTAAAATTTCCGGAGGACGGGATGCCTTATATAGGCGGAGCGGTTATTCATCATGAATCCGATCTTGACCGCATTAATCCTGCAGACCCTTACCGGGATGGTCGCCTTCCCCTTTTTCTGGAAGCCCTAAAAATAATTGACGACAGGATCGGACGACAGGTGCCGGTTAGCAGCTCCATAGGAGGACCGCTTACTGCTGCTGCTGCTCTGCGGGGAACAGAAAACCTCCTTAAAGATTTTTACCGGCGCCCGGAGTGGGTACACCGTTTGCTCATGATTGTTACAGAGAGTGCATTGAACTACATTGATGCCGTAGCTGCGTTAGGATTAAAGACAGGTATCTCTGAGCCGATGGCTTCCAGCAGCCTGATCAGCCCGGCTCATTTTGAAGAATTTGTAGTGCCGTATTTGAAGTTGTATACGGAAAGGATTAAAAAACACTACGGCAGAGGGCCACACCTGCATATTTGCGGTGACACCAAAAGAATCTGGCAAAAAATGGCGGAGACTGGGGCAACAACTATAAGCCTTGATGAAATAGTTAACTTGGAAGAAGTTAAAAAGGCTGTAGGTGACAGGGTAGCCATTGCCGGGAATGTGAGTATCGAAACGATGTTGCTGGGAAATTCCTTTCAAGTAGAAAAAGAGGTAAGAGAATGTTTGCGTAAAGCTTATGACAACCCATGCGGTTTTATCGTTGCTCCCGGATGTGCTTTGCCGCTTCATACTCCCAGAGAAAATGTACACTCTTTCGCAGCAGCAGTACGCCGCTATGCCCGCTACCCTATTGATCCTTTCCTTTTATAAAATACAGCACTTAAAAAAACGAGCTATGGCAAATAAATGTGTTTAGAAATAAATTTTAGGAATTTAAGATTAAACGTAATTGAAATGAAATGCTTTTTTTTTCTCAAGTTCTTAAACTTTTTTGGTGGAGGCATACTAAAAATTGTATGGAAAAAGAGAAAAAGAACTATTTCAGGAATTGAAAAATGGAGTTTTTGTTGAGGAGCAACTGCGCACCAATGCTGATTTGGTTTGTCTATCTGCAATGATGACCAGTAGTATGCTGCTAATGAAGGATATTATTGCTAAAATCAAGGAGAAAAACAAAGATGTTATGATTATGGTGGGTGGCGCTCCGTTAACACCGGCTATAGCTGAAAAATTCGGCGCTGACGGTTTCGCCGAAAATGCCGTTAAAGCACAAAAGAAAGCCGTTGAGTTATTAAGCATTTTTAGAAACAGGTTTTAAGCTAAGACAAGTAAATGTAATTTTCAAGGAAAGCAATTATGAGTAAGGGTAAATATTTTGCGGGACTTTATTGAGTTGGAGGTTGTCAAGAATAGTCTGCAACCTTTTTTCTATCGTGGTATAATTTAGTTATGGGAAAGGAAGTTTTAAGATAGAAGCACCAGATGTTAAAGAAGTTTGAAGGAGAGCTTTGTCGAGTGGACACTATCTTAGGATTAAGGAGGTCAAAGCATGAAGCAATATGTCGTTACGCCCGCAGCGGGCAAGCGTCTAATTGGCAAAGGTATGGCGATGCACCCGGAAATACAGAAAACTCTTCATGGCGGTGGGACCATTGCTGTCGCGGCGGGGACAACAAACGGCTATGTGGCCGAGGAGATACTTAAGGTAATCGGCGGCGCTGAAGAGTTTCGGCGAAACCGTTTTTTCCGGGGTATTACTTTGCCGCCTTCTTTTTCTGTCACTGAAACGGGGCAACTGCCGGGTGACGGCACATTTCCCGATGACGTAATTATTTCCGGCGGTGTCTGGCAAAAGGGTAAGACCATTGCTGATATTGTGGACAGCTTGAAAGAAGGCGACATTATTGTAAAAGGCGCCAACGCTCTCGATCTGAACCGCAAACGGGCGGCTATTTATATCGGCCATCCTAAAGGCGGGACGATTGCCACTGCACTGCAGGCTGTAGTCGGCCGCCGCGTGCGCTTAATTTTAGCTGTAGGCCTGGAAAAGCGCATCTTTGGTGACCTGGATGAGGTGGCAAGAAAGATAAATTCGCCGGGAGTGGAAGGGCCACGCCTTTTACCCGCACCGGGGGAGGTATTTACAGAGCTTGATGCCCTTGAGTTGTTGACCGGCGCGAAGGCGGAGCTTGTTGCAGCAGGCGGTGTTTGCGGGGCCGAGGGGAGTGTCTGGCTGGCGGTGGACGGTGAAGCGGCACAGTTGGAGGCCGCCGAAAATCTATTGGAGTCCATTTTGAAGGAACCGCTCTTTTCTTTG
>DLUO01000064.1:499-829 GCA_003444595.1 Bacillota bacterium | reverse complement strand
TTGGGCAAAATATAACTATGGTTTACCAGTTAAAGGAGGATTTGGCGTTGATACGTAAAGAGATTGACAACAGGGGTTTGGCTTGCCCCCAACCGGTGCTTAACACCAAAAAAGCCCTGGAGGAGCTCGCCAGGGAAGGCCATACAGACTTTATCCTTACGGTTATCGTCGACAACGAAGCTGCCAGGGAGAACGTCAGCCGCTTTGCCCGGACAGCCGGGTGCCTGGTAAGCGCCGTAGAAAAAGAAGGCTGCTATCATATTATTGTTCAGGGAGGCGAAAAAAAAGAAGGCAAAACAGATGTCGGAGAGCCTCTTAAGGAAGAAGCAG
>DLUO01000064.1:0-227 GCA_003444595.1 Bacillota bacterium | reverse complement strand
GTTGTTTTTCCTTAACAGCGGCGTATTTTTAACGACAGAAGGAAGCCCTGTGCTGGAGGAGTTGAGCCAGCTTGCGGCCGAAGGGGTTGAGATTTTCTCCTGCGGTACCTGCCTGGACTATTACAACTTGAAGGACAAGTTGCGGGTAGGCCAGGTGACCAACATGTACGACTCAGTGGAGAGCATGCAGTCGGCTACCAAATGTATTGTGGTTTAAAAATAAAAAA
>DLUO01000066.1:1524-3720 GCA_003444595.1 Bacillota bacterium | reverse complement strand
AGATGTGTATAAGAGACAGGTGCGGAGCCGGAGATAATACAAATTGCTGTAAGTATCGCCGAAAAGCTGCTTAACTACAAGGTGGAAACTGATTTCAACTGCATACTGGCGCTTATGGCCAGGGCTTTAAATGCTCTCCCCACCGGAAGAAATGTACTCCTGAAGGTTAACCCCATGGACGAGAAAATTTGCCGTGAAAACTTCCATCTGCTGCAGGAGCAGTTAAAACAGGAAATTGTCCTGGAACTGCAGGGCGACCAGGGAATTCCGGTCGGAAGCTGTGAAGTGGAGTCGGAAGAGGTGGAAGTAGAGATCCTTTTACAGAAGGAACTCCGCATCCTGGGGAACAAGCTGTTGGAGATAGCGACCGCTTCAGGGAGAAGGTACACTTTTGAGGAGGAGTAAAATAACGGGGAGGTGCTGGCACTGGAGACCGGGGCCATTGATTATGCCAAGTATTACCAGGAAATTTGGAGTTACCCGGCTATTAGCATTAAGGGTAGGGTGACACAGGTTATCGGACTGGTAATGGAGGTCAGCGGGATAAGGCCCTGTGTAGGCGAGGTGTGCCTGGTGGAGGTCAACGCAAGCAGGGAGCCGCTTCTGGCAGAGGTGGTGGGTTTCCGACAGGGCAGGGCGCTGCTGATGCCCCTGGGCAGCCTCAATGGGGTGGGCCCCGGCTGCCGCGTGAAGGCTACCGGTCACCCTTTTTTTGTAAAGGTCGGCCCCCAGATTCTGGGTAAGGTAATTGATGGCCTGGGAAACCCAATTTTGGGCAAAATCGAAGGGGAATTGCAGGGGCTTCTTGTGGACAATTCTCCGCCCAACCCCCTGGAGAGAAAACCGATCAACCAGGTGATGGTTACAGGCGTAAGGGCTATCGATACCCTCTTAACTTGCGGGCAAGGCCAGCGTATCGGTATTTTTTCCGGCAGCGGGGTGGGTAAGAGCACCCTCATAGGAATGATTGCCCGTTACAGCGAAGCCGATGTCAACGTGATCGCCCTTGTGGGTGAACGGGGCCGTGAAGTGGGAGATTTTCTAAACAACGATCTCGGCCCTGAAGGATTGAAGCGCTCTGTGGTGGTGGTTTCCACTTCCGATCGCCCCGCCCTGGAAAGAGTAAAAGCCGCGCTGGTCGCCACGAGGGTGGCAGAGTATTTCCGTGACCAGGGTCTCAAGGTGATCCTGATGATGGATTCAATAACCCGCTTTGCCATGGCCCTGCGTGAAATAGGGCTGGCCATCGGTGAGCCTCCGACCACAAAAGGTTACACCCCTTCCGTGTTTGCCTCTCTGCCGCGCTTGCTGGAACGATCCGGAACCTCGCGCAGCGGTTCCATTACTGGCTTCTACACGGTCCTGGTAGATGGGGACGACTTTAATGAACCCATCGCCGATGCCGTCAGGGGAATTTTGGACGGACATATAGTGCTCAGCAGGGAGCTGGCGGCCCAAAACCATTTTCCGGCCATTGATATTCTGGGCAGCGTCAGCCGGCTGATGCCTTACCTTATAGACGAGGATCACAAAGAACAGGCCGCCCAGGTAAGGGAGCTCCTTTCTACCTACAGGGAATCGGAAGATTTGATTAATATCGGTGCCTATGTCAAGGGTTCCAACCCTCGTGTCGACAGGGCCATCGCCTACCGGGACAGGTTGAGGAAATTTCTATGCCAGGATATGTCCGAATCGGTTTCTTGGCAGCAAAGTAAAGAGGAGTTGGCTGCTCTTTTTTCCTCGTCCTCGGAAGTAGAGTGAGTTGATAATAAAGAAATTATGGGTTGCTCCTTAAAAAATACCAAATAAATGCGAAAATATATTAGGGGTGTAAAAACCGTGCCCTTTCAATTCAAGCTGCAAAAACTTTTGGATTACAGAGAAGATAAAAAAAAGCTAGCCCAGGAGGAGCTGGCGCGACGGCAACGGGAGCTCCTGAAGATCCAGGAGGAAATTGAAAAGCTGCAGAAGGAAGAGCAGAGAGTGCTGGTCTTTCATCGCGAGCATCAGTCGGAAAGGCTTGATGTTTTAACTTTGACGGCGCTGGAAAGCTACCGCTTTTTTCTCCAGGAGCGCCTGCGCAGCAAACAGCAGGAGCTACTGCAGAGCCGGGAACAGGTTGAAGAACAGCGGAAAGTGGTCGTGGAATCCTGGAAAAATTGCCAGGTGCTGGAAAAGTTAAAAGAGAAAAGCTTA
>DLUO01000066.1:0-1373 GCA_003444595.1 Bacillota bacterium | reverse complement strand
CTCTATGGCTATATAAGAGATCCTTATCGGAAAGGAGGTGAAGGCATTTGAGCACAGATTTAGCGCCAACTGCTGCGGTAGCAGCCTCCAGGCATGAGGGGACGCCTGCAGCAAGCCGGCACGGCACAAGAAAGGGGGATGATTTTGCCCGCCTGTTGAAAGGACTATTTCCTAAGGAGCTCTCTTCCTCTCCTCTCTCTGGAGATGAGCAGGCAAGCAAATTGCCGGAAAAAGAGCCTGCAAACTGCTCTACTGAACAGCAGCTATTTTTCTTGGGCACGGAGATGATTTCCGAACCAGGCGCCCCTCCGGACACAAAACAGCCGGGGATAGTACTTCAGCTTTTTGAACAGGTGCCGGCGGATCCCGTTCCGCCGGGGCTGCCGGAGGTCGAGCTCGGCGAAGCTGGACAGTTCATAGAAGAGCCTGCAGCCCAGCCGGAAGAGCTGCAGCTGTCTGCAGGGGAAACCGCAGCCGGAGCGGGTTTAAACCTTTTGGAGGAAAGCGGCCCCGGGGTAGCAGGAAGTCTTAAGCCTATTAATACGGGCAATGAGCAAGTAAAGAGTCAAAATAGTCTTCCCGGGCTGCCTTTGTCTATGACGGAGGGTGAGTACGCCGGCCAAAAGATGCCTGCTGCTGTTCAGGGTGATCCTCCCGCCGGTGCGCAAGGGGGCACTCCGAGCAGCAACCAGGGAGAGCTCCCTGCAGAAAGCCTTCCAGTCCCCGCCAAAAGCCTTCCTGCTTCTCCGGCGGCAAATACACAGGTGCAGGAGGAGCAAGGAATGGAGGGGCAGCTTTCCTCCGGGCAGATATCGGGTGACAGCGGGCAGGATAAACTAATCCCCCAGGCCAGAGCGC
This sequence comes from Bacillota bacterium, assembly GCA_003444595.1. GTDB lineage: Bacteria > Bacillota > Dethiobacteria > DTU022 > UBA8154 > UBA9862. Next base: position 515 of record DLUO01000066.1, on the reverse strand, counting down.
TCTCTTTCTCTTACCTGCAGGTAGAAAAGTCGTTGCAGGAACATTATCCGAGTATACTGACAGGGGCCGGGGAGTTCCCCGGGGAGAAGATGGCAGCTCTGGCGGAGAGCGACACCAGCCACATTGCTCCGGCTTCTTTTTCGTCCATGATGAGTTCCGGTGAGGAGCAAGGGAAAAATATGGCTGCCGGAGAGGAAAACCTCTACCCTGCTTTTTCCGGTGAGGAAGGGGAGTCAGCCCTTTCGACAGAGGGGAACTCCAAAGCAGCGGCGGAGGCAAAGACTTTTTCCCATTCTTTCCCCCGGCTTCAGGCAAACCTGCAGCCCCACTCTCGCGAGATTATGGAGCAGATCACGTCACGAATGGACTACTTGGCCAGGCCTGGAGGGCAGGAGTTGCGCCTCAAGCTGCAGCCAGAGTTCCTGGGCGAGGTGCTTATCCGGGTCCGCCGTATAAAAGGGATCCTCTCTGCGGAGATCATTACCCAGCATCTGGCGGTGAAGGAGTTGCTGGAG